>JAYTEJ010000231.1:0-2341 GCA_043735365.1 Acidobacteriota bacterium | reverse complement strand
CGCCGACGGCCGCGTCCAGACCGTTGAGCGTGAGCAACGGCAGCAGCAGCGTGGCACATATCCGGCCGATCGCATATCTCATGAAGGGTCCAGGATCCGGGATGAGTATCGATTATGCCATGCAAGCCGCTGGCGTATACTGCCGCCCGTGAAGCTGCGGGACATCGCCACGCGCCTCGGCTGCCGGCTCGAGGGTGACGGCGACATCGACATCACCCGGGTCGCGGCGCTGCACGATGCCGCCGCCGGCGACCTCACCTTCTTCGCCAACCGCAAGTACGCGGCGCTGCTGCAGCACACCAGGGCCTCGGCGGTGATTGCCGCAGACGGCGCCGTGGATGCCCCGTGCGCAGTGCTGCGGACACCCAACCCCTACCTGACGTTTGCCGGCGCGGTGGCGCTGTTCGCCGATCCATGGACGGCTCCGGCAGGCGTGCACCGGCTCGCCGAGGTCGGAGCTGGGGTGGTCATCGACGCTTCAGCCTCGATCGGTCCGTTCGTGGCGGTCGGCGACGGCGCCCGCATCGGCGCCCGCACCATTGTCCACGCCCACGCCGTCGTTGCCCGCGGCGCGTCCGTGGGCACCGACTGCATCGTTCACAGCCACGTGTCGATTCGCGAGCGCGTGCGCATTGGCAATCGCGTCGTCATCCAGGACGGGGCGGTGATCGGCAGCGACGGGTTCGGCTTCGCCAGGGCCGCCGACGGCACCCACCACAAGATTCCGCAGGTCGGCGACGTCACCATCGAGGACGACGTCGAGATCGGCGCCAATGCCGCCATCGACCGTCCCGCCGTCGGCGAGACCCGCATCGGCGCGGGAACAAAGATCGACAACCTGGTGCAGGTCGCGCACGGGGTGACGATCGGCCGTGATGTCCTGCTGGCGGCGCAGGCGGGCATTGCCGGCAGCACGATCATCGAGGATGGGGTGACGCTGGCGGGACAGGTCGGCGTCGCCGGCCACATCACCGTCGGCAAAGGCACCATCGCCACCGCGCAGACCGGCGTGCCCAATTCGGTGCCGCCCGGATCGTTCATCTCGGGCTACCCTGCCATCGACAACCGCGACTGGCTGCGCGCGTCGGCGGTGTTCCGCCGCCTCCCCGATCTCCGCAAAGCCATCGCGGCGCTGCAGGAGAAAGTGGCCCGGCTCGAGGGCGGCGAGAAGTAAACGCCGGACCCCTTATAACGCTGCGGGTTCCGGGTTCCGGGTTCGGGGTTCGGGGTTCAGGTTCCGAGTTCCGAGTTCAGAGTTCGGGTTCGGGAATTGAAACTCTGTCGAAAAATTTCGTGAAGTGCTCGAGGTGGAGCGCGGCGGCGATCGCCTCGACGCAGATGACGCGTTCGTCGGGCCGCAGATCGGGCGCGCGGCGCAGGTCGGTCAGCGGCACGCTCGCGTCGCTGGTCCAGGCCACGACCGACAGCCCCTGCCGGGCGCCCCGCATCGAGAAGAAGTGGCCGACGATGCGGAAGGCGAAGTAGTAGGCGATGACATTCGGTCCGGGGACGAGGAAGAGCGCCCCAGAGGCGATGAAGCCGAGCGCGTCGATCACCAGCCAGAAGCGGTGCTTCTCGAAATCGCAGCGCAGCTGCCGTCGCAGCCAGCCGATCGCCGCCGCGCTGTCGAGGTCGTGGGGATGGAAGAGGCAGGCATCCGACTGCCGGCGCAGGTGCCACAGCAGCCGCTGCTCCGCCATCGTCTCGGCCACCCACCGCATCGTGCGGGCGCGCAGCCGGCTGTACCAGCGCTGGTCCGGATGCTCGGCCGCGCCCTGCCGGCGCTCGCGTTCGGCTTCGGCCAAAAGCGCCGTGAAGCGAGCCTTCAGCCGTCCGACGACGCCGGCCGGAGGGGACGCCTCCTCAGTCGGTTCGTCGGGCACCTCGCAATACAATTCGTATTGATCTGGACCGACAGGGACCAGATAGACGTCCATGCCATTCACGAGGTGATTATCCCGCCATCCCTGAGGCCGGGCGAAGCGTCCCGAGCCCCGCGGCTCGCACGCTCCCCCGGCCTTCAAACAAAGGTGCCGTCACGTACCGTGACGGCTGGCGGTCAGACGCGGCTTCCGCTCAACAGGCGGAAGACCACCACAATCAGCGCGATGACGAGCAGGATGTGGATCAGTCCGCCGGCCACGTGCATCGTGAAGCCGAGCAGCCACAGCACCAACAACACGACGACAATTGTCCAAAGCATGTAAGAGCCTCCCGCCGCGGAGTGCGGCCGGGCTCATCGGTGCAAGCAGGATGCCACGAACCGCAGAGGCCGGCCGCGGCTCAGGGGGCGCGCCGAACCGGGCGTGAGACCCTCGTTTCCGCGAGCGGCAGCGCCGGC
>JAYTEJ010000230.1:0-8466 GCA_043735365.1 Acidobacteriota bacterium | reverse complement strand
GCGGCCGGGGACCGATCTGCCGATCGCGCTGGCCCTGCACCGCGACCTGTTCGAGGGGGGTTTCGCCGACGAGACCTTTCTCCGGACGCACGCGCGAGGCGTCGATGCGCTTCGTGAGCGCGCCGCGGCCTGGACGATGGCGCGGGCGGCGGAGGTCGCCGGCGTGCCCGAGGCGGACCTCGTCCGCTTCGCGGGGATGTATCGCGCCGCCTCGCCGGCGCTGATCCGCTGCGGCTGGGGGCTCGAACGGAATCGCAACGGCGGCAGCGCGGCGGCCGCGATCCTGGCGCTGCCCGCGGTCGCCGGCAAGTTCGGGGTGCGCGGCGGCGGCTACTCGATGAGCAACTCGGCCGCGTTCGGCATCAAGGCGGCGGCCTGGATGAACGACACTCCCGAGCCTGCGACCCGCCTGGTGAACATGAACCACCTGGGCCGGGCGCTGCTTGAGTTCCGCGATCCCCCCGTCGAGATGCTCTTCGTCTACAACTGCAATCCGCTGGCGACGATGCCGGATCAGAACCGGGTACTGGAAGGGCTCAAGCGCGAGGATCTGTTCACGGTCGTCTACGAGCAGGTGTTCACCGATACCACCCGCTACGCAGACGTCATCCTGCCGGCGACGACCTTCCTCGAGAACTACGACATCGCCAGGGGCTACGGCCCGATCAGCCTGCAGCTGGTCAAGCCGGTAATCGAGCCCTGCGGCGAGGCCCGGGCCAATACCCAAGTCTTCTCTGAATTGTCGGCGCGCCTCGGCCTTGGAGAAGCGGAGGAAGAGGTCGATACGCTACTGCGGGTGACCAGCCGGCTGCCGCCGGAGGTGGCGTCCAGCCTGATGGAGGGCGGGGCGGCGACGCCCCCCTACGGCGGCGCGCCGATCCAGTTCGTGGACGTCTTTCCACTGACCCCGGACCGCCGCATCGATCTCTTTCCGGAGGCGCTGCACCAGGGCGCCCCCGCAGGGCTCTACGGCTACCAGCCCGACCCGGGGACGGAACAGTTTCCGCTGGCGCTGATCTCTCCCGCGAGCGAGAAGACCATCTCGTCGACGCTCGGCGAACTCCGCGAGCGCGCCGGGGTCCTGCAGATGCACCCCGCCGATGCCACCGCGCGGGGCCTGGCCACCGACGATCCGGTGCGGGTCTTCAACGAGCGCGGGGAAGTGCACTGCCCGGTGGCGCTGAACCCCGAGCTGCGCGAGGGCACGGTGTCGCTGCCGAAGGGCCTGTGGCGGAAGAGCACGTTCAACGGCTCGACCTCGAACGCGCTGGTACCCGACACGCTGACCGACCTCGGCGGCGGCGCCTGCTTCAACGACGCCCGCGTGCAGGTGGCGCTGCTCGGGAGGAACTAGACAGATCCACGGTTCGGGGTTCCGGGTTCCGAGTTCACACGAAACTCCGAAAACTGAACCCCTGCCTCCCCGAACCTCGAACCAGCGAAACTTCGAACCATCACCCACTTACCCGGAACCCGGAACCCGGAACCTCCTAATAGCTGAAGAAAAAGATCAGATCGATCCCGGCGCGTTCGACGCGGCGCTGATTGATGCGGTTGGCGGAGCCGCTGGTTTCCGGCGAGGCGCTGGTCTGGAGGCGCAGGAAGGGCGCCAGCTGGTACTCGAGCTGCACTTCGGTGGTGCTGCGGGCGCCGAACTGCTGGCGCAACCGGACGAATGCCCGATCGCCGAGCTGCTGCCCCAGGGTGACGCCGGCGCCGAGGTCGCCCGAGTCGGTGGTGGTGGTGATTTCGAAGAGATCGAGATCCAGCGCCTTGCCGATCGACTCCCCGAGCGGCGCCGCGATGAAGCCGCTGGCGATGCCGCCGGCGGTGGCCGCGAGCGACGAGCGCTCGCCGGTACCGAGCTCGTTGACCGGGCGGTTGAAAACGATCAGCGCCAGGATGTCG
Organism: Acidobacteriota bacterium; assembly: GCA_043735365.1. Classification (GTDB taxonomy): domain Bacteria; phylum Acidobacteriota; class Vicinamibacteria; order Vicinamibacterales; family 2-12-FULL-66-21; genus JALZOC01. The sequence goes on along the minus strand of JAYTEJ010000230.1, from coordinate 6,558 downwards.
CTCTCCTCGAGCGGCGGGTTGCTGGTCAGCTCGAGCTGCGGCGCCTGCACCGTTCCGGTGATGTGCACCCGCGCCTCCACCCCGGTATTGGGAATCTGCCGCGTCGCGGTGACGTCGAGATTCGGATTGATCGTCGGACTGCCGACGAACCGGATGGTCCCGCCGCGCACCAGATCGAAGCGCCGTCCCTGGAACTCGTAGGTGCCACGCACCGTGTTGACGGTGCCGAGGGGCGTCAGTTGCCCCCCCGCCTCCTTCTTGAGGCGCACGTCGCCGCCGACGGTGATGTTGAGGTTGCCGAGCGCGGTGCCGGTCGCTCCGCCGGGCCGGATATCTTTACCGCGCAGCACCAGGTTGTCGGGAATGACGACGTGGATGTCGAGCGCGACCGGGTCGAAGGCGCTGGCGGAGGCCGGGGCCGCGGCGGCCTCGCTGGCACCGGCGGCAGCGGCGCCCGGCTGCTGGGCGGACGCGAGCGCGGCCCGGGTCGCCTCCTCGGCGCTGCCGCTCCCTTCGACCTGCCGCTCCGCCGAAACCACCTCGGGCATCGCGTCGACGGCGTAGGGGTTGTAGAACAGCTGCAGCACGCGGTCGACCTCGACCCGCGCAGCGTCGAGCCGGACATCGCCCACCACGCTCGGCTTGCGCACTTCCCCGGTGACCTTGAGATCGACCTGCACCTGGATGTCGCCCAGCTCGTTCTGGAGCAGCTCGAAATTGTCGGACTGGATGGTGACGTTGACGCCGCCGAGCTGCCGCTGATGGACCGCCAGATCGCCAGAGACGGTCAGCTTCTCCTTGTGGTGATCGAGGAGCTGGAACTCGCGGATATGCATGCGATCCGGCTCGAGATCTATCCGGGTCGTCATCCCCGAGAAGGTGCCGCCGGCCGCCGGAACCGCGAAGCCGCCGTTCTTGATGTCGATGTATCCCTGAAGATGGGGGTCGCGTCCCGATCCGCCGACGTGCACGTCCGCCTGCAGCGTGCCGGTGACGTTGTTGACCTGTGAGGTGAAGCCTTCGACCACCCCGAGACCGAGGGCGTTCGACGTCACCTGCAGATCGATCTCGTCGCCCGGCGTCGCCGCGACGTGGCCCGACAGCGGACTGGCCTCGAACAGCGTCGTCGGCACGCTGCCCTTGGCGGTGATCTGCTCGGTCGGCGACTGCTGGAGGACGGCGTCGAGCCCGATGCGCGCCCCCGTGTAGTCGACCTTCACTTTGAGCGAATCGTAGTGGTAGGTCCGAAAGCCGCCGTTGTTGATCGACACCGTGCCGTCGATTTTTGGCGCCGCGGTCGATCCCGAGATGGTGGCGTCGGCGTTGATCAGGCCGGTGAGGCCGCGGTCCTGGAGCGCCAGGGTCTGCAGCTGCTGGAGATCGACGTTGCGGGCGTGCACCTCAATCCCCTCGGCGGCTGGCGTCTCGCCGATCGCGATCGCGCCGCTGAGGTCGAGTGACTGCCCGCCGCTGACCAGGCGCACGCCGTTCAACTGCACCCGGGTGCCGGCATAGTTGACCGTCGCCTCGCTGCCAGGCGCGACGCGCCATTCCACGCCCTGGGTGCGCACCGCCAGGGAAGGGAGGTGGATCTCCTGGTGATCGGGGTGCAGCAGCACCTGACCCTGGGCGTCCAGCTCCCGCGTCTTCTCCTGGATGTGGGTGGTGAAGTCGAGGCGGTTCTGGTCGTAAGTGGTGGTCGCGGTGACGGCGTTGATTTCCATGCCGCCGGCCTTGACGAAGCTGGCATCGCTGGTTGCCTGGACGTGCGCCTTGGCGACGTCGAGATCCGGCAGGGCGATGCTGTAGCGGCTGTTGAGATCGAGCGCGCTGTTGTTCTGGTAGGAGACGTTGCTGCCGTCGAGGGTGCCGTCCGCCTTCAGGGTGACGGCGTTACCGGTGACGGTACCGTCGAGCACCGCCGCTCCGCCAAGTCCCGCCTGGCCGGCGAGGCGCCCGAGCTCGGCGAGATTGATGGCCTCGATGTGATACTTCAGGTTCGACGATCCGCTGCGGTCGAGTGCCACCGGTCCAGAGGCCGTGACCTTGAGGTCGGGGCTCGAGAGCGTCAGCGTCTCGATCTCGCCGGTCTGATCAATATAACGCCCCTCGACCGCGGCGCTCTCCACCTTCAGTCCGCCGACCGTCGAGGGCGCGAGGGTGAGCGTGCCGTCCGCGGTCACCGCCTCGGCGGTGATCGGCGCGTTGATGTCCTTGATGCCGAAGCTGGCGTCGAGCGTCCCGGTCACCGCGCCGTCGAGATCCTTGCGATCCGCCAGCCGCGCCGGGTTGAATCCTTCGAAGCCGCCCGCCGCCTGACCGGTCAGCGCCCCCTTGTCGAGATGCGCGGCATAGGTCAGCTGCGGCACCCGGCCGCCCAGCAGCGTCGAATCCGACAGCGTACCCGAGGCGTCCAGGATCATCAAGGCGGTGACCGGCGCCGACGGCGCGCGGCGCCCGGCCGGCGTCCGCGGCAGGCTGCCGCTGACGTCGAAGCTGCCGTTGATGCGGCTGTCGTAGGCCGGGGTGTCGAGCGCATCCACCGCGAGAGCGCCACCGAGGCGGTGGAGGTCGAGCCCGGCGACGCTGCCCTTGGCGGTATAGGCGATCGACGACGGTGTCAGGTCGAAGGTGGCGGTGGTGCCGTCGCCGAGGGTGGCGCCTTCCACCGACGATGGATGCAGCGTCGCGCTGCCGCGAATCGACGGCCCCGAACCGGCGACGTGATAGTTGGCGACCGACAGATCGGTGGCCAGTTTCGGCGCGCCGGTGGAGGCCGGAAGCTTCCGCAGATCGACGCCGTCGGCCCGCCCGGCCAGATCGAAGGCCAGCGCCCGGCCCTCGGCGGGGGTGACGATGAAGCCGCGCGCGGTGGCGGTGCCGCCGTAGGCGGCGGCGCGGCCGTCGAGGGTGATGCGCGATCCCGCCAGCGTGCCGGAGACCTTGACGTTGCGCGCTTCGTAGCCGGCGGCGTTGGCGCGGGGGCCGTCGAACGCGTAGCTGCCGGCGAGCCGGTCGATGACCGGGGCGGCGGCGGGTTCGGACTTGAGCGTCAAATCGACCTTGGCGTGGCCGGTCAGGTCGCTCTTCTGCGCCGGGTCCTTGAGCAGCGGCGCCAGGTTCAGCTGCGCGATGTCCAGATCGCCGCGAATCGAGAAGTCCGGCGCTTCGGTATCGACGGCCACCTGGCCCTGGATCTTGCCGGCCTCGGACTCGACGTCGAGGTTGAGGGCGAGCGCCTGCAGCGGCCCCTTGGCCTTGATGTCGATGGCGGGATGGAGCGCGTAGCCCTCGGCGGACGGCACGAGGCGGCCGATCTCCGGCATCGAGATGTTGCCGGAGGTGGTGACGTTCAGCGACGGACTGGAGAGGTATTTCTCGACCACGCCGTCGACCGTCAGCGAGGTCTGCCCTGTCTTCAACGTGAACTGCTGGACGTAGAGGTTGTCGTCGCGCTGCGACAGCACGCCGGAAAGGTTCTTGACCGACAGCTCGGGGGAGGCGGCCTCGAAGTTCAACTGCTTCAGCGTCACCGTGTAGTGGACGGGCTGGTATTCGAACGCCGCCTTGATGTCCAGCCCGGTGACCCGCCGCGGCAGCCGCAGCGCCGGGGCCGAGGTGCGGTCGTCGATGGTCAGCGCGGCGTCGTAGATCTCGATGGCCGGCAGGGAGATCGGCCGGCCCGGTCCCTGGCGATCGGCCTCCCGCGCCGGCGACTTCACCAGCCGGGCCACGTCCCAGCCCTGGGCGTCGCGCACGATTCGAAGCACCGGCCGATCGAGCTTGATCTGGTCGAGGACGATGCCTTTGGAGGCGATCGCGAAGACGCTGTAATCGAGCTCGAGCGACTTGACGGCAATCATCCGCTGGCCCGAGACGTCCACGGCGACGTCGGTGAGATCGAGCCCGAAGAGCAGATTGCCGCCCAGGCCGCCGATGCTGAGATCGCCGTTCAGGTACTGCTTCGACTCGCGCACCACGTAGCGGCGGAGCCAGTCCTTGAACCAGGGGGTCTGCGACACGATCAGGGCGAGCGCGATCACGCCGACCATGAGCGTGCCCACGAGAGCCACGACCTGGAGCACCCGGCGGATGGCGTGCAGCGCACCGCCGCCGGAGCGGCGGCGCTCGTCGGCCGGGGGGGGACGATTTGCGGAGATTTCCGATCTGCCGGGCATGTCGTCTTCCATCGCCTAGAAGGCCTGACCGACGCTGAAATGAAAGCGGAAGCGCCGCGCCTGCGGCTCGCCGTTGACCAGCAGTCCCCGGATGGGATTCAGCTGATAGCCGATGTCGGCGCGGATCGGGCCGATAGGCGTCTGGTAGCGGAGGCCGGGACCGATGTCGTAGCGCAGATCGTTGACGTTGAGGTTCCACGGCTTCGTCCAGACGTTGCCGCCGTCGAGAAACAGCACCGCGCCCAGGCTGCCCCACACCGGGGCACGCAGCTCGGTCGAGAAGTTCAGGAACGACGCACCACCGAGCGGAAGGCCGCCGCCGCTCAGCGGCGAGACCTCGAAGCGGCCCCAGCCGCGCAGGTTGGTCGCGCCGCCGAGGAAGTAGCGCTTGAAAAACGGCACCCCGCTCTCCTGATTGCCGAAGGCGTCAATCGAGCCGACCCGCGCCTGGACGGCAGCCACGATGCGGCCGACCGACTTGAAGTAGCGCCCCTCGGTGGTCAACTCGTAGTAGTCGTAGGTCCCGCCCAGCCACTTGCCGGCCTGCTCGAGGTGCGCCGAAGCGACATAGCCCTGTTTGGCGTCGAGCAGGTTGTTGGTCGTATTGCGCCCTCCGTCGATCGAGATGGCCGAGCGCGTCCCCTTGCCGGTGCCGGTGCGCGGATCGAGGCCCAGCGCAATCAGCTCGTCTCGGAACGACAGGTCCAGCAGGGCTTCGTTGGTGATCGCGTAGCGCTCCAGCTCGTTCGCATAGGTCAACGACAGCGACGTGGCCGGCCGTGAGCGGAGCACCGGCCCTCCGCCGCGCCTGAACTGCCGTGTGATGGTGGCCCGGCCGCCGTTGGTGTCGAGCGTGAACGTCGGCTCCGCCGCGTGCCAGGACTGCCCGGTCAGCGCCAGGTTGTAGCGCGGAGAGAAGAAATAGGGCTCCTTGAAATTGAGGCGGATCCCGCGGTCGAGCGCCGAATAGCGGGCCACCACTCCCGCCGTGCGCGCCCCGCCGAGAAAGTTCACGTGCCGCCAGTCCACCTGCACCCTGCCCTTTTCCTCGGTCCCGTAACCGACGCCGAAGTTGACCTTCTGGTGCTTGCCTTCGGTGACCGTCACCCGCGTGGGAATCTCGACGGGCTTGTCCTCGGTGCGTACCGGCTCGACGTTGACGAACTCGAACAGCTCCGGGCCATAGAGCTTGCGCTGGCTCTCCTGGAGCGCGCTCTGACGGTAGGACCCGCCCGGCCGGTATGTCAGCTGCCGGCGGATGACATTGTCGCTGACGCTCGAGTTGCCCACCACCTCGATTGGACCGAAGGTGGTGAGCGGCCCCGGCTCCGCCGACAGCTTCACCACTCGGGTCTTTCCTGTGCTTCCGGGACTCTCGTTGATTTTCACCGAGGCGTAGGGGTACCCGTGGTCGCGCAGTTCATCGAGCGCCGCTTCGCGGCTCGCCTGGACCAGCGCGCTATCGAGCGGCTGGCCGGTCCCCATCGGCAGCCCGGATTCGAGCGCGGTCCGGTGCTGGGGCGGCAGGCTCTCGAACCCCTCGTAGACGACCCGCTCGACGCGGATCGGCTCCCCCTCGTCGATGGTGACCGAAATCTTCACCGACGTCTGATCCGGATTGAGGGTGGTATCGAACGAGGTGATGCGGGCGTCGGGATAGCCTCGATCCTTGTAGAAGGCGGCGATGCGCTTGAGGTCGGCGTCGAACTGCTCGCGGCTGAAGTAATGCTTCTCGCCCCAGGGCAGCCGGGAGCTGGCGCTGGTCGCGAGCACGGACTTCAGTTGGGCGGGAGTCACCGCCGACGCGCCATGGAACGTGAAGGTGGTGACCTTGATGCCGCCGTCCTGCTTGCAGGCGGCGGCCAGGAGCAGGATCGAGAGGAGGAGCACGCGTGCTGAGAAGGTGCGGTGGGACATGTCCAGTGGTGCAGTACTCACAACATGTGCCATCCGGTGCTGCAAGCCAACAAAAAAAGCCAGCGCCCTCGAAGGAGCGCTGGCTGGAAACGCGCGAAACCGCCGCACCCGGCGTCAGTCCCGGGTGATTTCCGGCTTGCCGGCCGAGACCGACAGCATGATGCCGAGCCCCACCGCCATCACCAGGCCGATGGCCAGCCATGGACCCGGAACATGGCGGAGCGCACCCCCGTACCAGAGCGCCGCGAGCGCGCCGAGCACCAGGATGAAGTAGCCGACCAGATAAGCATTGATGAACCGCATGGGCGCTCCTGCTGGCGTGCCCCGGGAAGACCGACGGCCTCCGGGGACGCGCGTCTACCGTGTCACGCGGACGACGAGCGCGGCGCGGCGGTTGAGGCGCCGCGTTTCCTCGCGCGCGTTGTCGTGCTTGGGCCGCTCCTCGCCGTAGCTGACCGTGCGC
>JAYTEJ010000229.1:0-12335 GCA_043735365.1 Acidobacteriota bacterium | reverse complement strand
GCAAGGCGGCGGAGGAGGAGATGCAGCGGCTCACGGTGGCGCGGGACGAGCTCCGGCACGAGACGGCGGCGCTGCGATCTGAAGTGGCCGCGCTGCGCGAGTCCTGGAGCTGGCGCCTGTCGGCTCCGCTCCGGCGGATCTACGACATCTTCGGAGGGCGTGGCCGGTGACCCCCACCGTTTCTGTGCTGCTGCGGATCACGGACGGCGGCGCGGCGCTGCTGAAGACCGCCGATGCCCTCAGCCGGCAGCGCGGCATCGCGATCGAGCTGGCCCTCATCCGGACACACGGCGGGGCGGTGCTGGCGGAGTCGATCGCGGCCCGCACGGGCGCGCGGATCGTCGACGTCGACCGGCATCCTGGCGCCGCGTTGAATGCGACGATCGGGGAAACGGCCGGTGACCTCGTCGCGGTCATCCCGGAGGGCTGGCTTCCCGCGTCGGCGCTGCTGGAGCGCGCTGCGGCGGTCCTGGCCGCTGATGCGGCCATCGCGGCCGTGGCTCCAGGCGTGACCCTGGTCGGCGCCGGCGACCCTGATGCCGCGGCGTGGGGCCCGCCTGCCCTGAACGCGGCGTCGCTGCTCGCGGATCCGGGAGGGACCCCGCCGGTATTCGTCTTTCGCCGATCGGCCTGGCAGGAAGCCGGCTTCGACGAACAGCTCGATGGCCTCGTGGAATACGAGTTCTGGCTGCGGCTGGCGCTGGCGGGGCAGACGCTGCGTTTTCTGCCGGGATCGCTGGTGACCCGTGATGCCGGCTCGAACCGGCGCCGGCCCGGCGAAGACGAGGAGCACCTGCGCTTCCTCCGCCAGGTGCTCACACGCCACCAACCGGTGGTCGGCACCCACATGCGGGCGGCGCTGGTGGAGCGGGAAGTTGCCTTCGGCCGCACCCGTGAAGTGCACCGGCTGCTGCTGGCGCGCCGCGACGCCGACCTGGCGGAGCTCGACCGCCTGCGGGCCGACGCGGCGCATCACCGCGCCTATCTCGAACATCACGGCGCGTCGGCCGTGGACTGGGGCGATCTGCGGCGAGTCGATCCCGTGAGCCGCGACTGGGGATACGACCGCGGCACCCCGGTCGACCGGCGCTACATCGAGACCTTCCTGGCCTCGCATTCGTCGGACGTCCACGGCGCGGTGCTGGAGATTCAGGAGGACGACCTGACGCGGGCGTTCGGGGGGCCGAGGGTCACGACCGCAGACGTGCTCGACGTCGACGCCTCGAATGCGCGGGCGACGGTGATCGCGGACCTCCGTGCCGCCTCGAACGTCGAAGACGCGCGCTTCGACTGCATCATCCTCACGCAGACCCTGCACGTCGTCGATGACATGGCAGCGGCCCTCGGGGAATGCTACCGGATGCTGCGTGCGGGCGGCGTGCTGCTGGCGACGTTCCCGGCGGCGAGCCGCGTCTGCCTCGAGTACGGCCGGAACGGGGATTTCTGGCGGCTGACGCCAGCCGGCGCCCGCCAGCTGGTTGAAACCGGCTTTGCGCCTGCGCACACGTCGTCCGACGTCTTCGGCAACGTGCTGACCAACGTTGCGTTTCTCCATGGCCTTGCCGCCGAGGAGCTCAGCGATCAGGAATACGCGGCCGTCGATCCCTACTTCCCGGCGCTGACCGGCATCCGTGCCAGAAAGACGGCTGCTCCCGAGCGCGCCGCGCCGCGCGGCGTGGTGCTGCTCTATCACCGGGTCGCGGAGGAGGCGGACGTCCATGGCCTCGCGATCGCGCCGGTGGAGATGGCGCGTCACCTCGCACACCTCCGGTCCTGCTGCACCGTGATACCGCTCGAGCAGCTGCTGCGGACGCCGCCGGAGGAATTGCCCGAGCGGCCGGTCGCGATCAGCTTCGACGATGGCTATCTCGATAACCTGACAACGGCGGCGCCGTTGTTGACGAGCCACGGCATGGCGGCGACGTTCTTCTGTACGACCCGATGGCTGACCGAACCGGGTGAGTACTGGTGGGACCTGCTGGAGCGGGTCTTCGGCGGGAACGCTGCGGGGCCGGCGTCGCCGGGGATGGCGTCGCTGGTGTCGCGCAGCCTCACCGCCGCCACCCCGGAGGAGCGCGCGGCGTCGCGGGTTCAGCTGCACGACGCCCTGGTCCATGCCACCTTGCAGGAGCGCGACCTCATCGTGACGGAGCTGCAGGCGTCGAGGGGCGCCGCCGCGGACCCCTCCAGGAGGCCGATGCTGGCGGAGGAAGTACGGCAGCTGTCGAGGATCCCCGGCATGGGGATCGGCGCGCACACCGTGAACCATCTCGGTCTGGAGGACCAGCCGCCGGAGACGCGGATGCGCGAGATGCTCGACAGCCGCGCGGCGCTCGAGGCGGTCACGGAACGCCCCGTTGAGATGTTCGCCTACCCCTATGGCGCCCTGAACCGTGACGTCCGTGCGGCGGCCCGGCAGGCGTTTTCCTGGAGTCTGTCCTGCGACGCCCTGGCACTGCCGGAGTCGTTCGATGCCGCGCGCATCGCGCGGCTCGAGGCCGGGCGCCTCGACGTGCAGGCGCTCGCCGGCGCGCTCGACCGGCTGTTCGACGGAGAGAGCGGCGGACCGTCGCCGCGGCTGACGCAGCTGCCACGCTGATCGCAGTTTCTGCCTCTCCGGCCGCTTCAAGACAACGCACTTGTTGCCTGCGCGAGGCGATTCCCGGGTCGCTGCAGCCAGAATGACCGGCAAATCGTGCGGTGGTGCGCCGGGCAGGCGCGTTGCAGCCTGTCGAGCCATGCCGCGACCGAGCAACAACAGAATCGGCGAGTCGGGCTTCGGCTTGCTCGAGACGCTAATCGTGGCCGGGCTCCTGGCTGCCCTGGCCACGGGGGTGGCGCAGGTGTTTGCCGTCTCGACGCGGGCCAGCCAGGCGGCGCGGGTGCAGACGATGGGCGCGGTGCTGGCGGCGCAGAAGATGGAGCAGCTGCGGTCGCTCACCTTCGCGCACGCCACGGGGGGGGCGCCGCTGGCGGATACCACGACCGATCTCGGCGCCGATCCTCCGGGCGGGGGAGGCCCCGGGCTGCAGCGGGCGCCGGAGGGATCGCTGGAGCGGGACGTGCCGTTCTACGTCGACTACCTGGGCCCCGGTGGCGCGCGCGTCGCCGGCCGGGAGCAGGCGGCCTACCTCCGCCGCTGGGCCGTCGCCCCGTTCGAGAGCGATCCGGACAACCTGCTGGTGCTGCAGGTGCGGGTCGTGACCGTTGCCGGTGGCGAGTGCCGCCTGGTGAGCCTCAAGGCGAGGAGGCCATGAACACAAGGGGCCAGGAGTGCCAGGGGTGCCAGGAGTGTCAAGGGGGTCAGGGCACCATGCGGGGGGTGGCGGGGGAGCGCGGCTACCTGCTGGTCGAAATGCTGGTGTCGGCGGCCATCGTCTGCACTGTGCTTGGCGTGGTGCTGTCGCTGGCGGCGGCGGCGCAGACGTCGGTGCGGGCTGCCGGTGAGGTGGCGGACCTGCAGCAGCGGCTCCGGGTGGCGGTCGAGGCGCTGCGGGGCGACCTGCTGGCGGCGGGCGCCGGGCCGTCGGCCGGCTCGGGCGCCGGCCCCCTCAACGACGTCTTCGCCCCGGTGCTGCCGCTGCGCAGCGGGCGGACGGGCGCCGATCCCGACCTTTCTGCCTATACCGACAGGATCTCGCTGTTCTACGTTCCTCGCGGTGCTTCGGAGACCGCGCTGACGCGCGGAATGACGACGGGTGGGGATCCCCTTATCGTTGACGGGAGCGCGCCGGGCTGTCCCGGCGGCAACGTCTGCGGGTTTCACGCCGGCGACCGCGTGCTGGTCTACAGCGCCGGCGATGCGGAGGGTGGGCGCGACGTCTTCACGATCCTGGCGGCGGATGCCGCGCTCGGGGCGATTGTTCCGGCGGCGCCGCTGTCGCGCCCGTACCCGGCCGGCGCGCGGGTTGTCTCGATCGTGCAGCGGGTCTACTACCTCGATCGCCCGGGGCGGCGGCTCATGGTCTACGACGGCGATCGCAGCGACGTCCCGCTCGTCGATCACGTCGTCGATCTGCGCTTTGCGTATGATGCCGACCCGGCGGCGGCCAGCGCCACGCCGCCGGCGACGGGCGGGGGCAACTGCGCCTACGCCGCCGGGGATCCACCCGTGCCGCGGCTGGAGGACCTGGGCGGGGTCGCCCTGGTGCGGCTGGCCTCCGCCCGGATGAGCGACGGGCCGGTGTGCGGCGGCGCCGGGGGCGCCTTCGATGCCGACCTGTTGCGGGTGCGGCGCATCGTGGTGTCGCTGCGGCTGGAGGCCGAGGGAGGCGAGTTCCGCGGATCCGGCCCGGCGTTTGCCAATCCCGGCACCTCGCGCGAGGCCAGCCGCTACGTGCCGGACGTCGAGCTCGTCTTCAGCGTCGCGCCGCGCAACATGGGCAATACCGCACTGCGATGACACGCGAACACCACGGCCCGGCAGCCCAAGAGCGGGAAATCTCTTTCGTCACGGCGATGACACCCCGGAATCCCAGCGTAGCCGCCGCAGAGCAGGGGATCGCGCTCGTCACCGTGCTGATCGTGACAATGGTGGTGGCGACCCTGTCGGCGGCGATCGTGCTGGTGGTGATGTCCAACAGCCTGGCGAGCGCCAACCACGCGGCGGCGCAGCAGGCGTTGTATGCGGCGGACGCCGCGCTGGAAGAGACCATCGCCGAGCTGCGGACGACGGACTGGCGCGTGCTGCCGGGTGGCGGCATCTCCCTCCGTCTGCGCGACGGGTCCGCGTCGCCGCGTGCGCCCGACGGTACGCCGGTGGCCGTGGCCCGCCTGCAGGCGGCGCTGCAGACCGACGCGGATGCGCGTTTCGGCGCCGGCCGCAACCGTCCCGTCTGGCATCTCTTCGGACGCGCCTCTTACGGCGACCTGCTGCCGGGACTGATTGTTCCTCCTGCCTATCTCGTGGTGTGGATGGCGGACGACGGGGATGAGGGGGATGGCGATCCGGAGCGGGACTCCAATCAGGTCGTTCTCGTCCGGAGCGAGACCTTCGGCGGCGGGGGCGCGCACCGGACTTTGGAAGCGACGCTGGCGCTGCAGACCGCACCCGCGGCAGTCGTCGATGCCGACGCGCCGCCGCCGCCTGCGCGGCGAGAGGTCAGGGTTCTCTCCTGGCGGGAGGTGCGTTGAGGCCGCATCACGCCGTCCCCCTTCGGAGCGGACCTCCCGTGATTGTCGGTGTGCCGGCTGCCTGGGTCAGGCTACTGGCTGGCTGCCCTCCACGACACCGCTCCGGCCGCTGCGGTTGGCCGAGCCTAACCGGGTTTCGGGACCGGCTCGCACCCCTGTTAGACTGCTGCCCATGCTGAAGTCTCGTTTCCGGAGCCTGGGCCGCTGAGCGCCGCGTCCCGTACCCCCGCCCCTGCCCAGATCCTGCTCGTCGAGGACAAGGATTCCCTGCGGGCGATGCTCCGCCACGCGCTCGAGCGCCAGGGCCACGCCGTGCTCGAGGCCCGCGACCAGCCCGAGGCGGTCAGGCTGCTGCAGCAGACCCAGCCGGCGCTGGTGCTCTCGGATCTGCGCCTCCCCGAAGGGGACGGCTTTGGCGTGCTGCGTGCCTCGAAAGAGATCGACGCCGACGTCCCTGTCATCGTCATGACGGCGTACGGCAGCATCGAAGACGCCGTCACCGCGATGAAGGAGGGAGCGCTCGACTTTCTGGCCAAGCCGGTTGATCCAGACCATCTGCTCCTGCTCGTCGGGCGTGCGCTCGAACAGCGCCGCCTGGTGACCGAGAACCTCCTGATGAAGGAGGAACTGGCGGTGCGGCGGGGCGCCCCGAAGCTGGTCGGCGACGACCCGTCGCTGCGGAAGGTGTTTCTGGCGCTTCAGCGCGCCGCCGCGACCGACACCACCGTGCTGTTGGAAGGGGAGAGCGGTACCGGCAAGGAGCTGTTCGCGCGCTCGTTGCACGCCCTGAGTCCGCGTGCGGACGCGCCGTTCGTGGCAATCAATTGCGCCGCCATCCCCGAGAACCTGCTCGAGACCGAGCTGTTCGGCTACGAGAAGGGCGCCTTCACCGACGCCAGTACCCGCAAGCTGGGCAAGTTCGAGATGGCCCACCGCGGCACGCTGTTCCTCGACGAAATCGGCGACCTGCCGATGTCGCTGCAGGCGAAGATTCTGCGCGCCCTCGAGGAGCGGCGGTTCGAACGGGTCGGGGGTACGGCGCTGGTCAGCGTCGATGTCCGGCTGGTCGCGGCCACCAATAAGGGGCTCAAGGCCGCGGTCGCCGCCAGGCGCTTCCGCGAGGATCTCTATTTTCGCCTTTCGGTATTTCCCATCACCGTGCCGCCGCTGCGCGAGCGTGGCACGGACATCTCGCTGCTGGCTCACTCGTTCGTGGACCGCTTCTGTCGAGATTTGAAGAAGCCGCGACTCACCCTGTCGCCCGCCGCCATCGAGCAGCTGCAGTCGTACCGGTGGCCGGGGAACGTGCGCGAGCTGCAGAACTGCATCGAGCGCGCGGTGATCCTCGCCGACGGCGATTCGATCCTGCCGCGACACCTGAACCTGTCCTTCGTCGATCATCCGCTCGAGCCGGAAAACGTCAACCCCTGGGCGCATGTGGATCTCAGCGGCACGCTGTCGGACGTCGTACGCCGCGCCGTTGCCGGCGTCGAGAAGCTGAAAATCGAAGAAGTCATGAAGGAAGCGGAAGGGAACCGGGGACGGGCCGCGGAGCTGCTGCAGGTGAGCTACAAGTCGCTCGTCGCCAAGTTGAAGGAATATCGCCTCGACTAGTCAGGGCGCCAGGCCGATCGACACCAGCGCCCGCGTCAGCTCCTCGGGCGTCACATCCGTCACCGTAGTGGTGGCGCCAATCGCCGTCGGCAGCACGAAGTGCAGCCGGCCCGCCAGCACTTTCTTGTCGCGCCGCGTCGCCTCCGTGGCCTCTGCGGCGGAGAGGTCGCCGACCGGCGGCAACGGCCCCATCTTGGTGATCAGCGCCGTCAGCGCCGCCCGATCCGCCTCGGGAAACACGCCCCGCGCCGTACTCAGTGCCGCCGCCGCCAGCATGCCGTAGCCCACCGCTTCGCCGTGGCGAAAGCGGCGGTATCTGGTCATGGCCTCGAGCGCATGGCCGGCAGTATGCCCGAAGTTGAGCGTTCGCCGCACCCCCGACTCCCGCTCGTCCTGCTCGACGATCGACGCCTTGATGCGGCACGACTCGGCGATCACCGGCAGGAGCGCCGACGCCTCCCTGGCGAAGAGCGCCTTCAGCCCCGCCGCGGTCCGGTCGAACAGTGGCCGGCTGGCGATGACGCCATACTTCACGACTTCGTAGAGCCCGGCGCGGAACTCGCGCCGCGGCAGCGTCGCCAGCAGATCGGGATCGATGACCACCGCGGCCGGGGGATAGAAGGCGCCGATGAGATTCTTGCCCATCGGGTGGTTCACGCCCACTTTTCCTCCGACCGAACTGTCCACCTGCGCCAGCAGCGTGGTCGGCACCTGGACGATGGGGATGCCGCGCAGGAAGGTGGCCGCGGCAAAGCCGGCAATGTCGCCGGTGACGCCGCCGCCGAGCGCGACAATTGTGCTCAGACGATCGGCGCCGGCGCGAATCAGCGCGTCGTAGATGCGCCCGACGGTGGCGAGGTGCTTGAAGCGCTCGCCGTCCGGCAGCAGGATGGGATCTTCCGGCGTCAGCCCCTCCAGCCGCTCGGCGTGGAACCGCCACACGGTCTGCGCCGAGACGATGAATCGCCGCCGGGGAAGGCCGGCGGCATCGAGCACCGCCGCCACCCGCTTCGAAGCCCCGGGGGCGATCTCGATGGCGTATTGGCCGGACGACGTGCGGACGTCGAGGTGGATCGGGGCGGGAGACGCGGGAAAGTTCATGGTGGTCGCGATGGTAGGATAGCAGCAACGGGCGTGGAGCTTCGCGCGGATTTCATCATCGTCGGGAGCGGCATCGCCGCGCTGCGCGCGGCCTCCGAGCTCGCGGGCGCGGGCGACGTCCTCATTCTCACCAAGGCCGAGCCGAGGGAAGGCAATACCGGCTACGCCCAGGGTGGCATCGCCGCGGCGGTCGCCCCGGGCGACTCTCCGGCGCTGCATGCGGCCGACACCATGGCGGCGGGCGACGGCCTGTGCGACGCGGATGCCGTGCGCGTGCTGGTCGAGGAGGGCCCGCGCTACGTTAGGGAACTGATGGCCTGGGGGGCCCGATTCGATCGCGGCGCCGACGGAGAGCCGGCGCTGGCGATCGAAGGCGCCCACAGCGCCCGCCGCGTCCTCCACGCACACGACGCCACCGGCCGCGAAATCGGACGCATCCTCTGGGAGCGCGCCTCGGGCCTCGCCGGGGTTTCGACCCACGCGCACGCACGGGTGGTCGACCTGGTCGTGACCGACGGAGGCTGCGACGGCGTTCGCTTCCTGGACGAGGACGGCGCGATCTCGACCGCCCGCGCGCCCCAGGTGCTGCTGGCCACCGGCGGCGCCGGCCAGGTCTACAGCGAAACCACCAATCCATCGGTGGCTACCGGCGACGGCGTCGCCATGGCCTATCGCGCCGGTGCGGCGGTGGCGGACCTCGAGTTCATCCAGTTCCACCCAACCGCGCTCAAGGTCCCGGGGCAGCCGCGCTTCCTGCTCTCGGAGGCGCTGCGCGGCGAGGGGGCCCGGTTGCTGAACGCCGCGGGCGAAGCCTTCATGGGCCGTTACGAGCCGGCGGGGGACCTGGCCTCGCGCGACCGGGTGTCGCGGGCCATCGTGCGCGAAGAGGAACGCAGCGGCGGTCCGATCTTCCTCTCGCTGGAAACGCTGGATCCGGATTTCGTGCACGAGCGGTTTCCGCTAATCTCCGACGCCTGCCGCCGCGCCGGACTGGATCTCGCGCGCGATCGCATCCCGGTCGGTCCCGCGGCGCATTACGTGATGGGCGGCGTGCTGTCGGACCTCGACGGCCGGACGACGCTGCCGGGACTCTTCGCCGCCGGCGAGGTCGCCTGCACCGGGGTACACGGCGCCAACCGCCTGGCGAGCAACTCGTTGCTCGAGGGGCTCGTTTTCGGGGCGCGGGCGGGAACGGCGATGCGGGAACAGGGTTCCACGGGGTTCCGCGGGGTTCCGCGGGGTTCCGCGGGGTTCGAGGTTCCGCCAGGTTCGCCAGGTTCGGCGAACCCCGTCGATGCGGCGGAAATTCAGCAGCTGATGTGGCGGGACGTGGGCTTGTTTCGAGATCGGGTGGGGCTGGAGCGGGCGCTCGGCGTGCTCGAAGGGGCGTGGCGGGAGCTGGACGAGCGCATTCTGGCCGGGGATCCGCTGGACCCGGATGGGTGGCGGCGCGCCAGTATTCTCACCGTCGGCCGCCTCATCGCCCGCGCGGCGCTGCGCCGGGAGGAGAGCCGCGGCGGGCATTACCGCGCCGACTTCCCGGAGCGCGACGATATACACTGGAAACGACGAATCCCCGAGCAGCGCTCACGACGTTGAGCCGGAGCGCATTTCCCGGCCTGTGGGGCGGTTCCCGGCGCGGCCGGACGAGGCGGCCCGGCGCCAGTCAAGCATCACCACAGCGAGCGTGCCGGCGGACGCCGTGACGAGAGAGGTTTCAACGTAATGTCGGAGCAGACGGTCGGGCAAGGACAGGGTCGCAAGGGCGGCAGCAAGGATGGCGGCAAGGGCGGCGGTGGGGGGCCACTGGTCACCGAGATCACGCCGCAGTCGGAGGACTTCTCGCGCTGGTATCTCGACGTCGTCCTGAAGGCCGAGCTCGCTGACTACACGCCGGTCAAGGGCTGCATGGCGATCCGCCCCTACGGCTATGCCATCTGGGAGCTGATCCAGCAAGGGCTCGACCGGCGGTTCAAGGCCACCGGCCACGTCAACGCCTACTTCCCGCTGTTCATCCCCGAGAAGCTGCTCACCCGCGAGGCCGAGCACGTCGAGGGCTTCTCCCCTCAGGTGGCGTGGGTCACCCGGGGCGGCGACGAGGATCTGGAAGAGCGGCTGGCGATCCGCCCCACCTCCGAAGTGATCGTCGGGACGATGTACGCGAAGTGGATCAAGTCCTGGCGCGACCTGCCGGTGCTCATCAACCAGTGGGCCAACGTCGTCCGCTGGGAGAAAGTGACGCGGCCG
This sequence comes from Acidobacteriota bacterium, assembly GCA_043735365.1. Lineage (GTDB taxonomy): Bacteria > Acidobacteriota > Vicinamibacteria > Vicinamibacterales > 2-12-FULL-66-21 > JALZOC01. The sequence goes on along the minus strand of JAYTEJ010000229.1, from coordinate 2,240 downwards.
TTCCTGCGGACGACGGAGTTCCTCTGGCAGGAAGGGCACACCGCCCACGAGACCGCCGACGAGGCGCAGGCCGAGACGATGAAGATCCTGGCGCTCTACAAGGAGTTCGTCGAAACCGAGCTCGCCATGCCGGTCGTCGACGGACAGAAGAGCGAGAGTGAAAAGTTCGCCGGCGCCTCGCGCACGTTCTCGATCGAGGCGCTGATGGGAGACGGCCGGGCGCTGCAGGCGGGTACGTCGCACAACCTCGGCCAGAACTTCGCCAAAGCCTTCGAGATCCAGTTCCAGGGGCGCGACAAGACGGTGCAGCACGCCTGGACGACGTCCTGGGGCGTTTCGACGCGGCTCATCGGCGGGCTGATCATGACCCACGGCGACGACAGCGGGCTGATCCTGCCCCCCCGGATCGCGCCGTATCAGGTGGTGATCGTGCCGATCCCTCGCGGCAACTGGCAGGAGACGGTGCTGCCGCGCGCCCGCGAGCTGCAGGCGGCGCTGGTCGCCGCCGGCGTTCGGGTCATGCTCGACGACCGCGACGAGTACAGCCCGGGGTGGAAGTACGCGGAGTGGGAGATGCGCGGCGTCCCGGTGCGGCTGGAAATCGGTCCCAAGGACATCGAGAAGTCGCAGGTGATGCTGGCGCGCCGCGACACGCGCGAGAAGCTGCCGACGCCGATGGAGGGCCTGGCGGGGGCGGTCACCGCGCTCCTCGATCAGATCCAGCAGGCGCTCTACGCGCGGGCGCTGGCGTTCCGCGAGTCCCACACCGCGCGCGTCACGACCTACGACGAGTTCAAGGCCGCGATGGAGGGGCGCCCCGGCTTCCTCATCGCTCCCTGGTGCGGCAGCGCCGAATGCGAGGCGCAGATCAAGACCGACACCCAGGCGACGCTGCGCAACATCCCGCTGGCCGGCGATGCCGCGGCGCCGGCCGGGCAGGGGGACGTCTGCGTTCGCTGCGGCAGCCCTGCCACCGTCGACGCGTGGTTCGCGAAGTCCTACTGACCGCTGCCGGTCAGCCCGGCCACCGCGTCGGGCCAGCGTGAGGCAATCCGCCGGAAGGCGGCGTGCCGCCTGGTGATCTTCTCGCGCTTGATTACCGCGCGGAAGGCGACGCCGAGTTGGTGTCGCCATCGCTCATCTTCGGATTTCGTCCACGCCGCGGCCAGCGGTTCCAGGCAGGAGTCGTCGCCGACGACGTGGAGGGCGGCGAGGAAGGAAACCGGCAGGGGAGCGCGCGTTTGCTCGAAGGTCTCGCGGAGATCGTAGACCGCCACCCGGCTGCCGCGGAACGCCAGCCCCTGATGCAGGGCGCCGCGCACTCCGCGCCAGCCGTCCCGCACCGCCCCTTCCGGCAGCGAGTCTTCGCGGGCGCGAACCGCATCAATCATCGCCAGCAGCACGGTGGCGACCGCACCGGGGGCCCTGGCGACGAGCAGGTCGCGCAGCATCCCCGGTGTCTCGGGCAGCCGTCCCTCGACTGCATCCTGCCAGACGGCATCGGCGGCGGCGCGGTCGCGCGGCACGTCGTCTGCCGCGGCGGTGAGGACCGCGTCGGCGTCCTGACGGAGCGCCGCGGCGATGCGGGAGCCGACCTGGGGGAGGTGCTGGATGGCCTGAAAGGCGGCCAGGCGGACGCGGCGGTCCGCGGCGCGATTGAGGGCGGATTCAACCAGCAGGTCGAGCGCTTCGGCGGCGGCCGGCGGCTGCGGCGCCTCGAGCAGGCCGGCGAGCGCCGCCACGGCGGCGCAGGCCACGTCGCCCCCTTCCTTCAGGCCTTCGCGCGCGAGCCCGGACGTACGGCCGTCGCCCGCCACTTCGAGGGCGCGGAACACCGCAATCTTGACCTCCCGTGTCGAAGACGCGCGGTACGCCGCCAGGAGCCGGTCCACGGCGCGCGGCCCGATGATGCCGAGGCGTGCGATCGCCGCCTCCCGCCGGACGTCGTCTGATCCCCCGAGGGCGTCGACGAGCTGGCGGATCTCGGAAGCGGCCGACGCCTTGATGACCATGGTGGGTGGCGTGAGGATAGCAGATTCGTCCGGGCCGGCCGCCGGCTCGGCACCCGTACAGCAAAGGGCCGGCGCGATGTGCGCCGGCCCCCTGATGAGCGATCGATGTGTGACGCCGCCGTCTAGCGGGTCACGCGGACGACGAGCGCGGCGCGGCGGTTGAGGCGCCGCGTTTCCTCGCGCGCGTTGTCGTGCTTGGGCCGCTCCTCGCCGTAGCTGACCGTGCGC
>JAYTEJ010000228.1:0-10774 GCA_043735365.1 Acidobacteriota bacterium | reverse complement strand
TTCAGCCTCGCGGTTCCCGGGACCGGCACCGCCGGCATGGAGGCCGCGATTGCCAACCTCACCCGTCCCGGCGCTCGCGCCCTGGTCGTCGTCACCGGGTACTTCGGCGACCGGCTGGCGCAGATCCTGGAGCGCTACGGCGCCGCGGTCACCCGGGTCGAATCCGAGTGGGGCCGGGCGTGCGATCCCGACAAGGTGCGGCGGGCGGTCGCCGCGCAAGGGGCCGACATCGTCGCGGTCGTCCATGGGGAGACCTCGACCGGGGTGGTCAACCCGGTGCAGGATGTACTCGCGATCGCGCGCGAACATGGCGCGACGACGATCGTCGATACGGTGACGACGCTGGGGGCGGTGCCGGTGGAGGCCGCGACGTGGGGCGCGGACGTCTGTTACAGCTGCACACAGAAAGGGATCGGCGCCCCGTCGGGCTTGTCGCCGGTGAGCTTCTCGCGGCGGGCGATGGAGGGGCGTGTGCCGTCGCGCAGCTTCTACCTGGACATCGGGCTGCTCGAGGATTACTGGGTGCGCCGGAAATACCATCACACGCTGTCGGCGCCGCTGATTTATGCGCTGCACGCGGCGCTGGTGGTGGCGGCGGAGGAAGGCATCGAGGCGCGGTGGGACCGCCATCGGCGGCACCACATGGCGTTCGCGCGCGGGCTGGAGGCGCTCGGTCTCGGGCTGCTGCCGCCGCCTGCCGAACGGCTGTGGACGCTGAATGCCGTGCGCGTACCAGACGGCGTCGATGAAGCGGCGGTGCGGCGGCGGCTGCTCGAGGACTTTTCCATCGAGATCGGCGCCGGGCTCGGCCCGCTGGCCGGCAAGATCTGGAGAGTGGGCCTGATGGGAGCGGGTTCGACCCTGCAGAACGTGCTGCTGCTGTTGACGACGCTGGAGACCGTGCTGCGGGCGGCAGGATATCGCGGGGCCTCGGCCGGAGCGGCGGCCGCGGCAGCGGAGGCGGCCGTTTCCGCGTGAAGCGCCGGCGGCGCGGCGCGGCCGCCCTGGTCGGGCGCGTCTTCGGGGCGCTGGCCGCGGCGGCGTTCGGGTGGATGGCTTTCATCTACCTGACGCTCCCGGACGTGCGCGAGCTGCAGACCCGCAACCCGGAGACCACGGCCTTCATGGAGATCCGGGCGCGCGAGGCGGAGGCGCGAGGGGAGCCGGCGCGGCGCGTGCAGCGCTGGGTCGGCTACGCGCGGATCTCGCCGAATCTGACCCGGGCGGTGCTGGTCGCCGAGGACAGCGCCTTCTGGAAGCACGAAGGGATCGACTTCGATCAGCTCCGGGAGTCGATGGAAGTCAACATCGAGCGGATGGAGTTCGTGCGCGGCGGAAGCACCATTACCCAGCAGCTCGCGAAAAACCTCTACCTGTCGCCCTCGAAGAACCCTATCCGCAAGGCGCGCGAGTTCCTGATTGCGCGCCAGCTGGAGGCCGCGCTGACCAAGCAGCGCATCCTCGAGCTCTATCTCAACGTGATCGAGTGGGGCGACGGCATCTACGGCGCCGAGGCGGCGGCGCGGACCTATTTTCACAAGGCGGCGGCGGACCTCTCGGCGTCCGAGGCGGCGCTGCTGGCTGCGGCGATCGTCAATCCGCGTCTGATGGATCCAGGGCACCCCACGCCCCGGCTGAAGCGGCGGCAGCAGATGGTAATGCGCCGGATGGGGGCGGTCACGCCGCCGCCTGTGCTTGCCTCCCCCCGCGAGGTCCCGGCGCCCGCAGGGCCGGGGGAGACCCCCGAGGCGCCCAGGACGGGCCCCGCGGTGCCCGTGGACGCCGCGCCGGAGACCCTTCCGGGAGAGGCCGTGCCGGTCCCTCAGGGAGCGCCAGAGCCACCCAAGGGAGCGGAGCTTGAGAAGACACGAAGGACAAGCTCGACCATTTGGCCCACCACGGTTGGGCTTGACACGGACACCATGCGACTCTATAGTCCATACACGTTTCAGCTGCAGCTCCCCTCCTGAAGCGACAAGGAACCTTCCGGACCCTCGTGTCCGGCGGGCGTATGTCGGCATGATGAACTACACGGAACGCATCACGCTGCTGATGCAGGACGTCGTCGAGCGGACGCCGCGGCTGTCCTTCATCGACCTCAGGGAGGTCGTCGTTTTCGGCCGCTTCGGCCGCAGCGACGCCGAGGGAGCGTTTGCCACCTGCCATTGCCTGACGCTGCCCGAAAGCGAGCCCGGCTACTATTTCTGGCGCGACCGCAGCACCGGCGAGCTGACGCGGCGGTCCGAGTGGTTCGTGATGAAGTCGCCGCAGGTCCGGGTCGGCCGCACACCCATCAAATACCTCATCTCCTTCGTGCTGCCGCGGTTCTGCAATCAGGGCCGCCCCCGCAAGATGGATCTGTATCCTGAGGGGACTCCCTCCTGGGTGGCGAAGCTCGACACCATCGTGCACGAGCTTTATCACATCGATCCGGAGGAGGCCGGCATCCGCCGCGTCGCCAGGTCGGACGGGTCCGACTCGCCGCTCTCGCACGGCCCGGCGTTCTACACCGATGTCGCGGCCATGGTGCAGGGGTATCTGGCCTCGAAACCCGATCCAAAGCTCTACGAGTTCCTCCACGACGATTTCAACGGGCTAACCGCTCGTCACGGCGGGATCGTCGGGACGGCCTTCCGCAACTTCCCGTCTTTTCCGCAGCGCTACATGGAGCGCGTGAACATGCCGTCTGGCGAGACGACGCTGAAAGTCGAGCCGGTCAAGGGCCCGACGCAGCCGCTGCTCTACACCGAGGACGACCTGCACATCCGGCAGTTCACCGAACAGGGCGCGCGCCGGCTGACCCGGAAGGGACAGCACCGCGCCGCGTGAGGCGGCTCAGTCCATGCGCCGGATGCCAACCAGCCGGCTCGCCCAGTAAGAGGCCTCCAGCCGTTCGACCCTGACTTCTCCGCGCGAATTGGGGGCGTGCACGAAGCGGTCCCCTCCGAGCGCGATCCCGACGTGGGAGGGCCCCCGGCCGGAGATATCGAAGAACACCAGATCTCCCGCCTCCAGGTCCGCCGGGTCGACTTCGACCCCGGCCCGGAACAGCTCCGCCACGGTGCGCGGGACCTGCCGCCCGTGCCGGGCGTACACGTACCAGACCAGGCCGCTGCAGTCGAAGCCGCTCGCCGGATCGGTTCCGCCGTTCCTGTAAGGGACGCCCTGATACAGCAGCGCCGTGCCGGCGAGCGAGTAGCCCGCCTCTGGCGAGCTGACGGGTATTTCCGAGGCGGGAACAGCGGAGGGCCCGGCCTCGGGCGGAGTCGCGGCCGCCGCCGGAGGGGCACCGGGCCGAGGCGAGGGAAAGGGCCGCGGCACCGCGCCGCTCGACGCGCAGGCGCCGGAGAGGAGCACACAGAGGAGAACGGCTGCCAGGCCCTGGACGCGCATGGTGATGCCCTGATTATCGGCTGCCCGGCCCGCGGAGGCGACCCCGGCTCTCGCTCCTCGCGCTAAGACGCTGCAAACAATCCTGTTACGGGCAGGGTTGTCTTGACAGGCCCCACCCCATCGGTCAGAATGACTCAGGTTTATGGAGCAAACGCTCCTGCTCAACGCCACTTACGAGCCGCTCAAGGTCGTCCACTGGCAAAAGGCGATGACGCTCTGGTGCCAGGGGAAGGTCGAAGTTATCTCTGTGTACGACCGCGAAGTGCGGTCGGTCTCCTTTAGCTTCAAGCTCCCGTCCGTCATCCGGCTGCTGCGCTACATCAAGATCAAGCGCAACGTCGACTACGTGCCTTTCTCCCGGGCGAACATCTACGCACGGGACGACCATTCGTGCCAGTACTGCGGCCGGGTCTTCCCGACCTCCGAGCTCACCTTCGACCATGTCGTGCCGGTGGCGCACGGCGGCCGCAAGGACTGGGAGAACATCGTCAGCTGCTGTGTCAGCTGCAACCGCCGCAAGGGCGGCCGGACGCCGGCCGAGGCCGGGATGCACCTGCGGCGCGTGCCGCGTCGGCCCGACAAGGCCCCTGCGATCCGGATCACCGTGGGACTCAAGGCGGCGCCGGACAGCTGGCGCGATTATTTCTACTGGAACATGGAGCTCGACCAGAGCTGAGCCACCCGCGCCGGGCAGAGAGTACGCGTCCGCCTCCCGCTGGTCCGATTTATTTCCGCACTTCCGATCCGAGAACATGGCACCTGCACCCTCGTCGCGCATTACCGCGGTCCGTCCGCTGTGGGCGGTGGAAAGCGGCCGGATCACGATCGAAGGCTCGGGCTTCGTCGTCGATCCGGTGCTGCCGCGCGTCCTGATCGGCGGCGCGCCGGCGCGGCTGGCCAGTGCCTCTCCGTCGGAGCTGCGGGCGATCGTGCCGGAGGGCCTCGACGGCGGCACCACCCGCGTGCGCATCGAAGAGGCCCCGGGAGAGACCGCCTTCGTCGAGGTCGGCGCACCGCTGGCGACCGGCCTCCACCAGGTGGACAGTCCCGCCTTCGATCGCGACGGGAACCTGTTCGTGACCTTCAGCGGCTCCCGCGGCCAGCAGGGGCCGGTGGCGATTTTCGTGGTGCGGCCGGACGGTTCGCGCGAGCCGTTCGTCGCCGATCTGGCCAATCCGACCTCGCTGGCCTTCGATCCGGAGGGCCGGCTGCACGTCTCCAGCCGGTTCGAGGGGACGGTGCACCGCATCAGCGCGGACGGCGCGGCGACCGTGGTCGCGGCGGATCTCGGCGTCGCCTGCGGCATCGCCTTCTCCGCCGACGGCACGCTCTTCGTCGGCGACCGGTCCGGATCGATTCTCCGCGTCCGCGACGGACGGTCCGAGGTCTTTGCCTCGATCCCGCCGAGCATCGCGGCGTTCCACCTGGCGTTCGGCCCCGACGGCTGGCTCTACCTGACCGCGCCGACGCTCGGCGCCCGCGACAACGTCTACCGGATCTCGCCCGACGGCCGCGTCGAGGTCTTCTTTGCCGGTTTCGGCCGGCCCCAGGGGCTGGCCTTCGACCCCCGCGGCGACCTCTACGTCGTCGATGCCCTCGCGGGCGTGAGCGGGGTCTACCGCCTGACCCTCGGCGGCGTGCCGGAGCCCGAGCAGCTGGCGGACGGCGGCGGGCTGATCGGGCTGGCGTTCGATCCGCGCGGCGGCGTGGTGCTGGCGTCGAGCGACACCGTCTTCAGGCTGGGCGGGGCGTCCGGCGCGGCAATACACGCTTGATTCAGCCGCGTCCGGCGGATACGCTTCAACGTCCGCACCCCCGACCATGATTCAGATGCTGCGCCGCAAGCCCATCTCCGAGCTGCTGCCGGAAGGTGAGCACTCGTTGAAGCGCGTCCTCGGCGCCGGCGATCTGATCATGCTGGCCATCGGCGCGGTCATCGGCGCGGGGATTTTCGGCGCCATCGGCACCGCCGCCGCCGGACAGGTCACGGCCAGCGGCGAGGTGGTCCGCTACGGCGCCGGCCCGGCGCTGGTGTTCTCCTTCCTGCTGCTCGGCGGCGCCTGCGCGCTCGCGGCGCTCTGCTACGCGGAGCTGGCGGCGATGATTCCGCAGGCGGGAAGCGCCTACGCCTACACCTACGCGACCCTCGGCGAGCTGGTGGCGTGGATCATCGGCTGGGACCTGATTCTCGAGTACGCCGTCGGCAACGTCGCGGTGGCGATCTCGTGGGGCGACTATTTCACCACGCTGCTGGCCGGCCTCGGGCTGCACCTGCCCGCCTGGATGACGACCGGCTATCGCACCGCGCTCCTCAGCGCCTCGCCGGAGGTGCACGGGCTGCTGCAGACCGCGCCGCACATCGGTCCGCTGCCGCTCCTCGTCAACCTGCCCGCCTTCGGCATCGTCATGTTCATCACCTGGCTGCTGCTGCGCGGCGCCAAGGAGAGCGCCCGCGCCAACAACATCATGGTGATGATCAAGCTGGCGGCGCTCGCCCTGTTCGTCGCCGTGGGCGCGTCGCATCTCGACACCGCCAACCTGCACCCGTTCGCGCCGAACGGCTTCAAGGGCATCCATCAGGGCGCGGCGATCGTGTTCTTCGCCTACATCGGGTTCGATGCCATCTCCACCGCCGCCGAGGAAACCATCAACCCCAATCGCAACCTGCCGATCGGCATTCTCGGCGGGCTGGCGATCTGCACGGTGATCTACGTGGTGGTGGGCTTCGTGCTGACCGGGATGGTGCCCTACACCGAGCTGGCGGTGGCGGACCCGCTCTCGCGCGCGCTGCAGCTCGCGGGCTTCAACGCCGTCGGCTGGATCGTCGCGCTCGGCGCGGCGGTGTCGATGTCGGCGGTGCTGCTCGTCTTCCAGTACGGCCAGCCGCGCATCTTCTTCGCCATGGCCCGCGACGGCCTGCTGCCGCAGTGGGCCGCGAAGCTGCACCCGATCCGGCGGATTCCCTACGCGACGACGCTGCTGACCGGGCTGCTGGTGGCGTCTGCGTCGCTCATCGGCGACGCCGCGGAAACCTACGACCTCACCAACATCGGCACCCTGTTCGCCTTCGCGCTGGTCTGTGCCGGGGTTTTGGTGCTGCGGGTCACCGAGCCGGAACGACCGCGGCCGTTCCGCGTACCGCTGGTGTGGCCGGTCGCGCTGCTCGGCATGGCCTCCTGTGTGTTCATCATGGTCGGCCTCCCGCATCAGGCCTGGGAACGGTTCGGCATCTGGCTGGTCGTCGGCATCCTGATTTACGCGGCCTACGGCTACCGCCACAGCCACCTGCAGCGGCCCTGACCCGCCCCGCCCGGCGCCGGCTCAGCGGCAGTCCCAGCCCATGAGTACCCGCGGTTCTGCGCTAAAATAGCCGTTTGGGCTCCCCCCAGGAACGGCTCTAAGCACCTATGGCGCACGACTGGATTGCGGTACGCGGCGCGCGCGTCCACAACCTCAAGAACATCGACGTCGATCTGCCCCGCGATCAGCTGGTCGTCATCACCGGCCTGTCCGGGTCGGGCAAGTCCTCGCTCGCCTTCGACACCATCTATGCCGAGGGGCAGCGGCGCTACGTCGAGTCGCTGTCGTCCTACGCCCGGCAGTTCCTCGAGCAGATGGAGAAGCCGGACGTCGACCTGATCGACGGCCTGTCCCCCGCGATCGCCATCGAGCAGAAAACCACCGGCTCCAACCCGCGCTCCACGGTCGGCACCGTCACCGAGATTTACGACTACCTGCGGCTGCTGTTCGCCAACGTCGGCATGCCCCACTGCCATCTCTGCGGCCGCGCCATCGCCTCGCAGTCGCTCGAGCGCATCGTCGACATGGTGATGCTGTCGCCGAACGACGAACGCGTCAACGTGCTGGCGCCGATCGTCCGCGGCCGCAAGGGGGAGTTCAAGAAGGAGCTGGCCGGGCTTCGCACCCGCGGCTTCACCAAGGTGCGCGTCGACGGTCAGCTCCGCTCGCTCGACGAGGACATCAAGCTCGATCGGCGGAAGAACCACACCATCGACGTCGTCGTCGATCGCCTGGTGCTCAAGGCGGGCGTCGAACGGCGGCTGACCGAGTCGGTCGAGATCGCCCTGACGCTGGCCGACGACATCGTCGTCATCAACACCCTCGACGGCGGGGATCGGCTGTTCTCGCGGCGGCTCGCCTGCACCTTCTGCGGCGTCAGCATGCCGGAGATGACGCCGCGGGCGTTCTCGTTCAACTCGCCGCACGGGGCCTGCCCGGATTGCCAGGGGCTCGGCGCGGTCTACGACTTCGATCCGGCGCGGCTGGTGCCGGACGACTCGCTGTCGCTGCAGGACGGGGCCATCGCTCCCTGGGCCAAGGGGGACAAGAAGCTCGTCCGCGAGGCGCTCTCCGGCCTGAGTCGCACCTTCGCCATCGACCTCACGGTCCCGTTCCGCCGCCTCTCGAAGAAGGTTCGTGACCTGTTGCTGTTCGGCGCCGGCGGTGCCCGCCGCGCCGAAGGGGAGACGACCCGCCGCAAGGGGAAAGACCGATCCGCGGACGATCCGTTCGGCGCCGGCTTCGAGGGCCTGGTGCCGAACTTTCGCCGCCGCTACGAGGCAGGGTCCTGGCTCGAGCAGGAGAATCTCGAGCCCTACCGGGCGCTGCGGCCCTGCGCCACCTGCGGCGGCGAGCGCCTCAAGGCGCAGAGCCGTGCGGTGCGGGTCAAGGGACGGACGATTTCCGAGTACGTGCACATGCCGATAGCCGAGGCGGTGCGGGTGTTCGACGCGCTCGAGCTCAGCGATCGCGAGGCGCTCATCGCCAGCCGGATCCTGCGCGAGATCCGCGACCGTCTGCACTTCCTCGACGACGTCGGGGTCGGCTACCTGACGATGGCGCGGAGCGCGGCGACGCTGTCGGGGGGCGAGGGGCAGCGCATCCGGCTGGCGACCCAGATCGGCTCGAATCTGACCGGCGTGCTCTACGTCCTGGACGAGCCGTCGATCGGGCTGCACCAGCGCGACAACCGGGCGCTGCTGTCGACGCTGGCGCGGCTCCGCGATCTCGGCAACACCGTCGTCGTCGTCGAGCACGACGAAGAGACGATCCGGACGGCGGACTACGTCATCGATCTCGGGCCCGGCGCCGGGGAGCACGGCGGCGAGGTCATCTTCCAGGGCACGCCCGCGGCGCTGCTCGAGGACGGCGGCGGCTCGCTGACCGCCGCCTACCTGCGCGGCGACCGCGCCATCCAGACGCCGCGGGCGCGGCGGCCGGCGACGCGCGGGGAAATCGTCGTCAAGGGGGCGCGCGGCCACAACCTCAAGAACATCGACGTCAGCCTGCCGCTCGGCGTGCTGACGACCATCACCGGCGTCAGCGGCTCCGGCAAGTCGACGCTGATCAACGACATCCTCTACAAGGCGCTGGCGCGGCTGCTCTACCGCGCCGCCGACGAGCCCGGCCTGCATACCTCGATCGAGGGCATCGAGCTGCTCGACAAGGTGATCCAGATCGACCAGTCGCCGATCGGCCGGACGCCGCGGTCGAACCCGTCGACGTATACCGGCCTCTTCACCTTCATCCGCGAGCTGTTTGCGATGCTGCCGGAGGCCAAGGCGCGCGGCTTCCGCCCCGGCCGCTTCTCGTTCAACGTCAAGGGAGGGCGCTGCGAGGCCTGCCAGGGCGACGGCGTCATCGCCATCGAGATGCACTTCCTCCCCAACGTCTACGTCACCTGCGAGCAGTGCAAGGGGCGCCGCTACAACCGCGAGACGCTCGAGATCCGCTACCGCGGCAAGTCGATTGCCGACGTCCTCGACCTCACCGTCGATCAGGCGCTGCCGCTGCTCGAGAACTTTCCGCCCATCGCCACCAAGCTGCGGACGCTGCAGGAAGTCGGGCTCGGCTATATCGAGCTGGGCCAGTCGGCGACGACGCTGAGCGGCGGGGAAGCGCAGCGGGTGAAGCTGTCCAAGGAGCTGTCGCGGCGCGGGACCGGAAGGACGCTGTACATCCTGGACGAGCCGACCACCGGCCTCCACTTCGAAGACACCCACAAGCTCCTCGACGTCCTCAACAGGCTCGTCGATCAGGGCAACACCGTGCTCATCATCGAGCACAACCTCGACGTCATCAAATCCGCCGACTACGTGATCGACCTCGGCCCCGAAGGCGGGGAGGGGGGCGGAAGAATTGTCGCGACGGGGACTCCCGAAGAAGTGGCCAGCAGCCGAGAATCCTTTACAGGACGGTTTCTGGCGGACATCCTCGATGCGTCGCCGAAGCCGCCGCGAAGTCTGGCGTCATGAGGTGACCATGCATGCGTCTTGCGACCCTTCGCGCTGTGGTAATATAGCCACACTTCGGGCTGACAAAGTTGTGGTTGGTCAACCACAACCCGCTCGAATCTCCATCCACCGATCCCCATCGTTAGAGTCTAACTACCTTTCGTATCAGTTGGTTGCAGAAGGCAATAGAAAAGGCAACAACGTGGCAGCAGCTTTGCTGAGGTTGGCGTGGCTTTCCCAGCCGCCATCAGAGAGGTCATGAACGCTCAGCGCACCCTTCGCCGTACTGTGTCCTGCTCCGGAATCGGTCTGCATTCCGGCAACAAGGTTACGCTGACGTTGAAGCCGGCCCCGGCCGACTACGGCATCCGTTTTCAGCGTGCCGACCTCGGTGGCCTTGAAATCCCGGCTACTGTCACGCATCTCGGCGGCATCCAGTATCAGACGGGGTTGACCCGCGAAGCGGTGTCGGTCGAAACCGTCGAGCATCTCCTGGCGGCCCTGACTGCGCTCAGCATCGACAACGTCATTGTCGAGCTGAACTCTCCAGAGGTGCCCATCATGGACGGCAGCGCGGCGCCGTTCGTGTACCTGATTCTCAACGAGGCGGGGGTGAAGCGCCTCCAGGCGCCTCGCCGCTACCTCAAGATCCTCCGGCCGATTACCCTGACGCAGGGGGACAAGCGCATCGCGCTCTATCCCTCCGATCACTTCAAGGTCACCTACAGCATCAGCTTCGACCATCCGCTCCTCCGCCACCAGTCGCGGACGATGCGGATTACCGAAGAGTGCTTTGTCGAGGACATCGCGCCGGCGCGGACGTTCGGGTTCCTCAAGGAAGTCGAGATGCTCCGCCAGCGCGGTCTCGCGCTCGGCGGCTCGCTCGACAACGCCATCGTGCTCGGCGAGACCGGGGTGCTGAACAACGCGCTGCGGTTCGACGACGAGTTCGTGCGGCACAAGATCCTCGACGTGATCGGCGACCTCACGCTCGTGGGCCATCCGGTCATTGGCCATCTGGTGGCGCACCGCGGCGGCCATGCCCTGCACACCGCGTTTGCCGCGAAGATTCTGGAAGAAGTCGATGCGTGGCGCCTGATCGACGCGCCGAGCGAGGGGGGCGTGGT
>JAYTEJ010000227.1:0-3660 GCA_043735365.1 Acidobacteriota bacterium | reverse complement strand
GGGCAGCGGGTCAACGTCTATCGCGGCCAGCCGCTGCTCCAGGCCTCGGCCACCGGCACCGCCAGCGGCATCGCCGACATCGCGCTGCGCGCGAAGTACACCCTGGTTGCCGGCCAGACGGGCGGCGTCGCGGCGGCGACGGAGATCAGGCTGCCCACTGGCGACCAGAAGAACCTGCTCGGCACCGGGTCGGCGTCGTATCGGTTCATCGGGATCGGGTCGCTCGAGCAGGGGCGCCTGGCGCTGCACGGCAATGCCTCGTTCCTGCGCGGCGGCATCTCGCCGGAGTGGTCAGCAGCCGGCGCGGCCTCGGTGGCGGCCCATCCGCGGGTCACGATCTCGGGCGAGGTCCTCACCCGTCACGTCTCGTCGCTGCACGATTTCGCGCTCTCGGCGGCGCCGCACCCGACGATCATCGGCGTCGACACGCTGCGGCTGACGGCCGGCACGGCGGCGACGACGCTGGCGTCAGGCGTCGCGGGGCTGAAGTGGAACGTGACCGGGACGCTGGTGGTCGGGACGCACGTGTCGTTTCCGCTCGCCAAGCGCGGCCTGACGGCGCCGATTACCCCGTCGGTCGGACTGGAATACGCTTTCTGAGTCCGGACCCAGGAACAGCTCACCTCGCGTCGGCGCGAACGATCTTCCAGGCGCCGCCGGCATCCGCCAGGTCGAACGCCCATCGCCGGCTCTGCCGCCGCTGACCGCCCCCCACCTTCGGCGTCCACTCCGCCGTTCCTGAACAGGCTGCCCGCGCGGTCGATCCGGCGACGGTCACGTCGCAGCGCTCGAGCGCGATTCGCTGCGCCGACAGTCCGTCGAACGCGCGTGACAACGCCCGTTCATCGACGGACGGCCAGACCGCCCGTGCCGCGCCGACGTCGAGGCCGCTGAACGCGGCTTCGTAGCGCGCCAGTACGGCGCGGACGGCGGTCCTGGGGTCGGCGGCCGGTACCGCTTCGGCCGGGCGGGGCCGGATGGTGGGGGCCGCGACCGGCGCACTCACCGGCACAGAGCCCGTCGCCGTCAGTTCCGCGGTGGCCAGCGGCACCGCATCAATCGTCGGCGGCCTGGGAGGCGGCACACTGTCCCGCACAGCGGATGCTGCGGGCGGCACCGAGGGCAGGCTGCTGACGCTCGGAAGCGACGAGCGTGGATCGCGGTTCGGCGCCGAGGTGGTATCGAGGGCGTTGACGCTGCGGGACGGTGCGGGTAGCGGTGCCGGCGGCACGACGGCGCGCTCGGCCATCAACCCGCTCGTGGGCGTCGCCTGGCTGGCCAGGCTTCTGTCGGTCGGCCCTTCCGACATCCCGGGCGTGGAAACCGGCGCCGGCCGGGAAGCGGCCGGCGCCGGGGCGGGCGCTGGCTCGGCTGGCCCCGCCCCGGACTGCGGGTCGGGCGGTTCAGGGGCCGGCTCAGGCACGGGTTCGGTGCTGCCCTCGGGCATCAGGCGCTGATCGCCACGGCCGGCTGACTCAGCCAGGCTTCGAGGCGCCGACGCGGTCAGGCGATACCACGACACGACACCCGTGCCCAGCAGTGCAAGGCTTGCCGCCACCACGACAGCTCGGGCATACACACCGGAGCCTCCCTTTTTTTCATGGCTTGAGCCGTTGGCGGGCTGAAACTCTGCCAGCAGGACATCGCCGGCAGGGGCGGTCGAGATTGCGGGCACTTCACTCAACGATACCGCCAGTTTCTGCTCGAGCTCCTCCAGCTCAGGCATCCCGGGCACCAGCGCCCGTGCCTCCTCGCCCGCCGCGCGCGCTTCGTCGAGAAGCCCGGCAGATAAGGCCAGATTCGCGTGCGCCAGGCAGCGTTCCGCGCGCCGGTGGCGCATGCGGATCTCGAACGACTGCCACTGCGGGGTGGAGGTGTGGGAGACCGTCACCGGCACGGAGACTTCAGCGCCGCTGTCGGGCATGATGGAAGAAATGCAAAAGCTGTGCTTTACCGGAGAGTCCGGCGGCCGGGCTTACACGGTCGTCGAGCTCACCACCGGACCGTCGTCGAACAGGCGTTCCGTATCCTTGTTGAGCAGGACCCAGAGTCCGTAGGCTCCCACGATCGTCCCGAGGGGGATATTGATGAGGTTGAGTGCGGAGAGGACGATGCCGAGGATGCGGGCCCAGGGTTTGTAGTAGAGCAGCCCGTAGCCGGTCAGCAGCCCCGGCAGCGCGAACACCACGAAGAACACGCCAAGCGCGGCGCCCGCGATCCCGAGTATCGGGATCGCGATCGCCGCATCCTGCGAATCGGCCGCGGCGCCGACGATGCCGGCCGCGCCCCCCATTACCAGCAGGAGGAATAAGGCCAGCACGAGCATGAAGCCACTGACGACGAGGTAGAGAACGCCGAGTACCTTGACGTGCGTCTGCATCGCTACGTGCCTCCGTCCGCCGGTTACTCTTCGCCGTCGAGATCGACGTCGACCTCCACATCGGCGTCGACCTCCGTCTTCGCGCTCGTGGCGACGTCGTCGATGTCCTCTTCAGGCTTGTCGTTGCGCCAGTCCTCGTCGTTTTCGTAGAGGCGGCTGACGGGACGCTCCTTGATGGGCCCCTTCGGACCGCGATCGCCGTCCTTGCGGGGCGCCTTCCGCTTGTTCTTGGGCGGCGCGTCCGGACCGAAGTTGCGGCTCCGCGGCCCCGAAGGGGCTCCGGATCCGCCGCCATCGGCGGGACGCGGCGCCCAGCCGCTCGGCCGCGGCGCGAACCCTCCCGATCCGCCGGAGGGGCCTCCCGGGCGAGGCGGGCCGCCGTAGCCGCCCGGCCGGGGCGCGCCGGCCGGGCGCTCCTCGCGGGGGCGGGCTTCGCTGACCGCCAGTGGCCGTCCCTTGAACGGCTGCTGGTCGAAGCGGCTGATGGCGGCTTCCGCGACGGCGCGATCGGCGTAGTCGACGAACGCAAATCCACGCGGCCGGCCGGTTTCCCTGTCGACGGGAAGAACGATCTGGGTGGGTTCGCCGACGCTGGACAGGTGCTCGCGTAACTCAGGTTCGGACGCGGCGTACGGCAGATTTCCGATGAACAGACGGACTGACACAGCCCCCTCTTGGTGGCGTCGCGCGGTCGCACGGACGGACCTCCCGTCCCGGCGGCTGCCGACAAGTCCAATCAAAATAGCACAAGTGGTGCCGTCGAGGTTGATGCCCCGGGGGGCGTGCGTTACCATGGACTGTTGGGCGGGTCCAGAAATCTCCTTCATACATGCCAACGACGACCGAAGCCCGGCGGGGCCAGATTCGCATACGCGGCGCGCGTACACACAACCTGAAGAACGTCGACCTGACGCTGCCGACCCGGTCGCTGATCGTTATGACCGGGGTGAGCGGGTCCGGCAAGTCGTCGCTCGCCTTCGACACCATCTACGCTGAAGGGCAGCGGCGCTACGTCGAGTCGCTCTCGGCCTATGCCCGTCAGTTCCTCGAGCGGATGGAGAAACCGGACGTCGACGCCATCGAGGGCATCTGTCCGGCGATTGCCATCCGGCAGAAGAACAGCATCCGCAATCCGCGCTCGACCGTCGGCACCACCACCGAAATTCACGACTACCTTCGGCTGTTGTACGCGCGCGTTGGCCGGACCATCTGCCGCAATTGCGGCCGGGAAGTGGTCCGCGAAACCGCGGAGGTGGTGGCGCGCCAGCTCGGCGGGCTCG
>JAYTEJ010000226.1:0-16005 GCA_043735365.1 Acidobacteriota bacterium | reverse complement strand
CGCCCTCATCATGAATATTCCACGCCTTTAAGCTCCAACGCCCGTCACGGTGACGCCGCAACGGACCGCCCTCTCGGCTAAGCCTATCCAATGTGTTGTACACGTGCCCGCGTATGTTCGGCCCAGCCTTCCATCCCAACGCCACCACGCCATCCTTAAACTCGCGTGTCGCAAGGGGACGCGGCTGCACTGAGTCTATGAACTGCAACACTGCCTCCGGCATCGTTTTCGGCTGGAGAGCGGCGCGAGCCACCGAGCGCTCATTAGTGAAAAGTTGGGCGTGGCCACCGGCCTGCCGCTGGATGAAGCGCTCAATGCCCACGATTAAGCCATTGACCTCGCTGCGCTCCGCATCCAGCGCGGCAATTTCAGCGTCGATTTCTCCTAGACGCCTTCTCAAGTCTGCCAAAAACTCCACATGTTCAGCCATTTACAACCCCTGCCTGCTGTGGTACTATTCAAGACGCAAAGAGGACGTTTGGGGCCGGGTTTCCCCGGCCCCCACCCGCTTCGGGTGGTGCATTTTTCATGGTGCCCTTCGTTTCTCTGTCTAGGCGGTTTGTCGGGTGCCCTGCCAAGTGCTTCCCGGTAAACCGCCTTTCTTGCCTTCAAGAGAGTATCACACCGCCACCACACGCGCAACACGGCCACCCCCATAATTTAATCATCCCTACCACAAAACAGTTGCATGCGTGACCGCTTAGGCATATCATTGGCGCATGAACAAGCTGAGCACGGCCAAGCGGGTTGCGGTGGTGGCATCGCTCGTCGAGGGCAACAGCATCCGCGCCACGGCGCGTATGACGAACGTCTCGAAGCCGACCATCCTCAAACTGCTCGTCCAGCTCGGAAACGTCTGCACGCAGTTTCAGGACGCCACCGTCCGCAATCTCCGCAGCAAGCGGATCGAGTGCGACGAGATTTGGCAGTTCTGCTACGCGAAGCAGAAGAATGTCCCCGAGGAGAAGCGCGGCACGTTCGGCTACGGCGACGTGTGGACCTGGACAGCACTCGATGCCGACTCCAAGCTGATTGTGTCGTGGCTCGTCGGCGGGCGCGATGCTGGCTCCGCGTTCACATTCATGAACGACGTGGCGAGCCGCATCAGCACGCGCGTGCAGCTCACCACGGACGGCCACAAGGTCTACGTCAACGCGGTCGAGGATGCGTTCGGGGCTGACGTGGACTACGCGATGCTAACGAAGGTCTACGGGACCGCGCAGGAAAACGAGACGCGCTACAGCCCCGCGAAGATCCTGAGCAGCAACACGGAGGTCATAAAAGGCAACCCGAATCCAAAGTACATCTCAACGTCGTTCGTGGAGCGGCAGAACCTGACGATGCGGATGAGCATCCGCCGGTTCACGCGGCTGACGAACGCGTTCTCCAAGAAGGTCGAGAATCACGCGGCGGCGGTGGCGCTCCACTTCATGTATTACAACTTCTGCCGGGTGCATCAGACGCTTCGCGTCACGCCGGCCATGGAGGCAGGCATCTCGCACCGCGTGTGGAACCTCTCGGACATCGTGGGGTTGCTCGACGCGGCTGAGAAAAAAGCCGCATAGCGTAAACTGAGGCCTCCCTAATGCCCATCGCCACACGCCCACCCGTTTTGCCGCCGGCCCTGAAGTGGGCCGGCGGCAAGCGCTGGCAGGTGCCGCACCTCCGGCCGCTCTGGGAGCCCCACAGCCACCGGCGTCTCGTAGAGCCGTTCTGCGGGGGGCTAGCCGTCACCCTCGGCCTGTCCCCGGAGCGGGCACTTCTGAACGACGCGAACCCCCACTTGGCAAACTTCTATCGCTGGCTTCAGAAGGGGCTTCGCGTTGATCTTCCAATGGAGAACGATGAGGCGCTGTTCTATCGCCACCGGGACCGCTTCAACGCGCTCCTGAGCGGCGGCAAGGGCACGACCAAGGAAGCGGCGGGGTTGTTCTACTACCTGAACAGAACTGGGTTTAACGGCCTCTGTCGCTTCAACCGCTCCGGGGAGTTCAATGTCCCGTTCGGGCGGTACGCGCGGATCGGCTACACGCGGGATTTCACCCCTTACCGTGAGGTCTTTGCCGACTGGACGATCACCAGTACTGACGTTGAGGCGGTTCCGCTGGAGCGTGGCGACTTCGTGTACGCCGATCCACCCTACGACGTCGAGTTCACGCAATACTCGGCCGGTGGGTTCACCTGGGCGGACCAAGAGCGGACAGCCCTCAGGCTGTCAAAACATCCCGGCCCGGTTGTGCTCGTGAATCAGGCCACCCCACGCGTCGAAAAGCTGTATCGGTATCTCGGCTATCAGGTGCGGTTTTTGGACGCTCCGAGGCGGATTAGCTGCACCGGGGACCGGACGCCAGCAAGGGAAATCATGGGACTGAGAAACTTGTGACGCCGCGCAACACGAATACAGGCGGCGTCTTGGAAGCCATGATTCTGCCGGCACTGGAGCGCGGTGGATATAGCCACGAAACACAGGTGCTCGTAGGCGTTCGCTGCGGCGGCGGGACGCATAAAGCAGACGCGCTCGCACGCAAGGGCGCAGACGAGATTTTGGTTTCGCTGAAGTGGCAGCAGACTGGCGGGACGGCTGAGCAGAAGGTGCCATTCGAGGTCATGTGCTTGGCAGACGCGGTACGCGTCGGCAAAGCTACGCGCGCCTACCTCGTGCTTGGAGGCGACGGATGGACACTACGGAACTACTACACCTCCGGGGAGCTGTCCGAGCACCTGATACACGCGAAGCTCGTCAAGGTCGTGACGCTGGAGGCATTCGTCAGGCTCGCGAATAACGGCCAGCTCTAGCCGCCGTCAAAATTGACCACTACCCGGCAGCGCGGGCGCCGTGCACACGGCGGCGCGAGGTTGTAACATCTACAGCCTCTAACCCTCTTGGCGGTGCGGTCGGACCCGCGGTTGGGAGCTGAACTCGTGTTACGCGGGTACTTGGAGCTGCTGCGGCCGGCAAATGTCGTCACCGCCATCGCTGACGTCCTCGCCGGCTATGCCATCGCCGGACGCCCCGCGCCGGCGCTGCTGCCCTGGCTGGTGGCGGCAACCGCCTGTCTCTACGGCGGCGGAGTCGTGCTCAACGACGTCTTCGACCGCCGCCTGGACGCGGTCGAACGCCCTGAGCGGCCGATTCCAAGCGGACGCGTCTCCGCCGGCGCCGCGGCAGCCTTGGGGGGAGGCCTGCTGGCGGCGGGCGTGGCCTGCGCCGCCGCCGCCACGCCCGTCGCCGGGCTGGTCGCCGCCGCCACCGCCGCACTGGTGCTGCTCTACGACGGCCTCTCCAAGCGCCACGGTCTGCTCGGCCCGCTCAACATGGGGGCCTGCCGCGGATTGAACCTGCTGCTCGGCATCGCCGCCGCCCCCGCGGTGCTCGGCCACGCCTGGCCGCTGGCCATCATCCCGCTCGTCTACATCAGCGCCGTCACCCTGGTCAGCCGCGGGGAGGTCCACGGCGGAAAACGGGGAGCGGCCGGGCTGGCTCTGATATCGTTGGGGGGTGTGATTGTCGCGCTGACGGTCCTGGCGGCAGCGGCCGGGCGAGGCCGCATCGCCGCCCTGGCCGTGCTGCTGCTGCTGACCTGGCGCGTGGTGCCGCCGTTCTGGCGGGTGTATCGGGAGCCGCAGCCGGCGCTCATCCGCCAGGCGGTGCGCGCCGGTGTGCTCTCCCTCGTCCTTGTCGACGCCACCTTCGGCGCAGCGTTCGCGGGTCCGCTCTACGCCGCGGCGATTCTGGCGACCGGAGTCGCGGCGGCAGGGCTGGCCCGGTTGTTCTCGGTTACCTGAGATGGATGCCATCGAGCAGGAGATACGGCTCTCCTTCCGCTATCCGGTCCACTTCACCAGGGGGGCGTTCGCCTCGTCGAACCCGATCCTGCGTGACCTGCTGACGCCGGCGGCGGTGGACGGCCGCGCCCGGGCGCTGGTCGTCGTCGACAGCGGCGTGGACGCCGCCCATCCGGGCCTGCGCCAGGCGATTCCCGCCTACTTCGCCGCCCATCAGGCGACCCTCGCACTCGCCGGCCCGGTGGTGGTGCTCCCCGGCGGAGAACAGGTCAAGAACGACCGCGCCCATCTCGCCGTCCTTCTCGACGCCGTTCACGCCGCCGCGCTCTGCCGTCATTCGTATCTCCTCGCCGTCGGCGGCGGCGCCGTGCTCGACGTCGCCGGCTTCGCGGCGGCGACGGCGCACCGGGGCATTCGCCTGGTCCGCGTGCCCACGACCGTGCTCGCCCAGGACGACTCCGCGGTGGGCGTCAAGAACGGCATCAACGCCTTCGGCAAGAAGAACTATCTCGGCACTTTCGCCGCGCCGTTCGCCGTGGTCAACGACTTTGCCTTCCTCTCGACCCTGTCCGACCGCGACTGGCGGGGTGGGCTGAGCGAAGCCGTCAAGGCCGGGCTGATCAGGGACGCGGCGTTCTTCGACTTCCTCGAGACCCACGCCGCCGCGCTCCGCAGCCGCGACGCCGACGCGATGGAACAGGTGGTGCGGCGCTCCGCCGCGCTGCATCTGCAGCACATCGCCACCTGCGGGGATCCGTTCGAGCTCGGCTCCTCCCGTCCCCTCGACTTCGGGCACTGGGCCGCGCACCGCCTCGAACAGCTGACCGAGCACAGCATGCGCCACGGCGAGGCAGTGGCCGTCGGCATCGCCCTCGACAGCACCTATTCCTGGCTGGCGGGCCACCTCGCGGAAGCGTCCTGGCGGCGTATCATCAGCCTGATCGGGGCGCTCGGGCTCTCGGTCTATGCGCCTCCGCTCGGCGACACCCTCCAGGCGCCGGACGCCGATCGCTCGGTGCTGCGGGGGCTGGCCGAGTTCCAGGAACACCTCGGGGGCCAGCTGACGATCATGATGCTCGAGGACATCGGCCGCCCGTTCGACGTGCACGACATCCGCACCGATCTGATGCTGCGGAGCATCGAAACCCTGCAGCGGCTCGACGCCGAGGGCGTCAGCCGCGCCGCCCAGAAAGCGTCCTGACGGATATTGCGATGGCCAAGCCCATGCCCTCCCCCGCCCACGCGTCACCGCTCACCGCCGCCCAGATCGTCGACGAGTACTTCATCGAAAACCGCACCCGGCTGCTCGAGATCGCGGCCTTCCTCGATCGCCTCGACCGCACCGACGCCGGCCTCGCCGCCTCCGACTTCCGGATCAAGGCCTTCGCCGAGGCGATCGGCGCGCTGGCCGGATCGAACGACCGCCTGAGCCGCATCCAGCTGCTGCTGAGCGACCCGACCACCACGCCGCTGGATCGGCTCGACCGCAAGAGCGCGCTCGGGGCCTACGACCGCTGGGGCACGGAGGGGCGATCATGAAGTACATCGACCACCACGCGCACATGGTCTCGCGGACCACGGACGACTACCAGCAGATGGCGCTCACCGGCTGCGTCGCCGTCACCGAACCGGCCTTCTGGGCCGGCTGGGACCGCAGCTGCGGCGACAGCGTCGAGGATTACTTCCGCCAGCTCACCGAATTCGAGCCGACGCGCGCCGCGCAATACGGCATCCAGCACTACACCTGGCTGGCGGTCAATCCCAAGGAGTCCGACGACCGCGAGCTGTCCCGCGAGGTCCTGAAGCGCATTCCCAAGTTCCTCGATCGTCCGACCGTGCTCGGCATCGGCGAGATCGGCCTCAACCGCGTCACCCGCAACGAGATCGACACCTACACCGAGCAGATCGAGCTGGCGCTGGCGCACCGGCAGCTGATTCTCATCCACACGCCGCACCTCGAGGACAAGTACAAGGGCACCACCATCTCGGTCGACGTGTTGCGCGGCTTCCGCCAGATCGACCCGGCGCGCGTCATGGTGGACCACGCCGAAGAGCACACCGTCGAGATGATCCTCGAGCACGGCTTCTGGGCCGGCCTGACGCTCTATCCGCAGACCAAGATCTCCCCCCAGCGCGCCGTCGACATCATCGAGAAATACGGGCCGGAGCGCATCTGCGTCGCCGGCGCCTGTGACTGGGGGCCGAGCGACCCGATCGCGGTGCCGCGCTTCGCCATGGAGATGCGGCGCCGCCGCCACCCCGAGTCCCTGATTCAGCGGGTCGTCTTCGACAACCCGGCGCGCTTCCTCGGCCAGTCGCCGAAGTTCACGCTGCCCGCGGAAGCCGCCGCGCCGGCCGAAGCGACGCGCCGCGGCTGACGGAGACGCCTCAGGTGCAGCTGGATCCGGCCGGCAACTTTCATCTCACCTACTGCACCAACATCCACCCGGGAGACGGGTGGCGCGAGGTCGAGGCCAACCTGCGCCGCTTCGCGCCGCCGCTCAAGCGGCGGCTGGCGCCGGACCGGCCGTTCGGGCTCGGGCTGCGGCTCTCGGCGCGCGATGCGCGCGAGCTGCTCGAGCCGGCCGCGCTCGCCGCCTTCCGGCGGTTCCTCGACGAGGAGGAGCTCTACGTGGCGCTCATCAACGGCTTCCCCCACGGGTCGTTCCATCGCACCCCGGTCAAGGCCGAGGTCTACGCCCCCGACTGGCGCGACGACGAGCGCGTCCGCTACACCCTCGATCTGGTCCGCATCCTCGGCGCGCTGCTGCCGGAGGGCCTCGACGGCGGCGTCTCGACCGCTCCCCTCTCCTACAAGCCCTGGATTCAGATCCCGGCGCCCGGCGACTGGCACACCTTCGCCGCCAACATCTGCCGCATCGTCGAGGCGATGGTGCGCCGCCGCGACGCGCACGGCCAGATTCTCCACCTCGACATCGAGCCCGAACCCGACTGCCTGATCGAGCACAGCGACGAGTTCATCGCCTTCTTCGAGCGCGTCCTGCTGCCTGACGGCGGTCCGGCGCTCGCCGCACGCCTCGGCTGCAGCCCGCTGCAGGCCGAGTCCCACCTGCGGGAGCACGTCAGAATCTGCTTCGACTGCTGTCATTTCGCCGTGGAGTTCGAAGACCCGCATGCGGCGCTTGAACGGCTGCAGCAGGCGGGCGTCTCGGTCGGCCGGGTGCAGCTCAGCTCGGCGCTCGACGTCACCTTCCCCGCCGACGCCGACGCCGCTGCCGCGCTCCGCGGCCGGCTCGGACGCTTTGCCGACACCACCTACCTGCATCAGGTAATCGAACGGCGCGACGGACTGCCGCTCCACCACTTCACCGACCTGCACGAGGCGCTGGCGGCCGGCAACCCGGCGCCCGGCAGCCAGTGGCGCATCCATTTCCACGTGCCGCTCTTCGCCGCGGAGTACGATGGCCTCGGCTCGACCCAGGCCTACGTGCAGACGCTGCTGCAGACCGCGGCGCGCGCGCCGTTCGCGCGCCACTTCGAAATCGAGACCTACACCTGGGACGTGCTCCCGCCGGGCCTGAAGATCGACCTGCTGGACTCGATCGGACGGGAGTACGACTGGGTGCTGGCGAACTTTCCCGTCGTCCGCTGACGTCCGCCACAGCCTGATCCGCCATGCACAAAACCGTCGTCCTCAACGTCGTCGGGCTGACACCCGGGCTGCTCGGGCCGTCGATGCCGGCGCTGACGCGCTGGGCGGCCGCGGGAACGACGGCGCGCATCCGGTCGGCGTTCCCGGCCGTGACCTGCTCCGCGCAGGCCGATTACCTGACCGGCCGCCTGCCCTCCTCGCACGGCATCGTCGGCAACGGCTGGTACTCGCGTGAGGACGCGGAGGTCAAGTTCTGGAAACAGTCGAACCTGCTCGTGCAGGCGCCCAAGGTCTACGAGACCGCCCGCGACGCGGACCCGTCGTTCACCTGCGCGAACCTGTTCTGGTGGTTCAACATGTACTCCAGCGCCGACTACTCGGTGACGCCGCGGCCGATGTATCCCGCGGACGGACGCAAGGTGCCGGACGTCTACACCCGCCCCGCCGCCCTGCGCGACGAGCTGCAGTCGGCGCTGGGCGCCTTTCCGCTGTTCGAATTCTGGGGCCCGCGGGCGTCTATTCGATCGACCGCGTGGATTGCCGCGGCGGCCAAGGAAGTGGACCGCCGCTTCGATCCGACCCTGACGCTCGTCTATCTGCCGCACCTCGACTACCACCTGCAGCGGGTCGGGCCAGCCGATCCGGCGGCGGCCACCGACTGCGGGCAGGTGGATGCGGTCTGCGATGACCTGATTGGTTATTACGAAGACCGGGGAGCGCGCGTCATCGTCCTCTCCGAGTACGGCATCCAGGCGGTCTCGTCGCCGGTCCACCTGAACCGCGTCCTGCGCCAGCACGGACTGATTGCCGTCCGCGAGGAGCTCGGGCACGAGATGCTCGACCCCGGCGCCAGCGCGGCGTTTGCCGTCGCCGACCACCAGGTGGCGCACGTCTACGTCAACGACACGTCGAAGCTGCGCGAGGTGCGTGGGCTACTCGAGCGCACGCCGGGCGTCGAGCGCGTGCTGGGCGCGGAGGACAAGCCGGCGTTCGGCATCGATCATCCGCGCGCCGGCGATCTCGTCGCCATCGCGGCGCCGGGATCGTGGTTCACCTATTACTTCTGGGTCGACGACCGGCGGGCGCCGGACTTCGCGCGGACCGTGGAGATTCATCGCAAGCCGGGCTACGACCCGGTCGAACTGTTCCTCGACCCCGCCATCCGCGTCCCGGCGATGACCGTGGGCTGGAAGCTCCTCAAGCGGGCCGCCGGATTCCGATCGCTGCTCGACGTCATCCCGCTCGATGCCTCGCTCGTCCGCGGCTCGCACGGCCGGCAGACCAGCTGGGACGAAGAAGGCCCGGTGCTGATCAGCCGCCAGACGGATCTGATCTCGTCGTCCCGCATCGCCTCGGTCGACGTCCACGACCACATCCTCCGACACCTCCGGGACTGACCGGGCCGCCGCCTACCGGCGCCCGGCTGGGGGATTCATCACGAAGCTCCAGAGCGAGTCGCCGGCGCCGACGATGACGTACTGGAGGCCGTCGAGGGTGTAGGTAATCGGCCCGTTCGAGATCGGGGCATTGAGCCGCGCCTGCCAGAGCGCGCCTCCGGTGGTGGCGTTGAGCGCCACCAGGCTGTTGCTGTTGCCGCCGGTGAACAGCACGTTGCCGGCGGTCGAGACCACGCCGGCGCGGGCCGGTCCCGCCCATTTGTGCGTCCACCGGGTCTTGCCGGTCTTGTAGTCGATCGCCGTGAGCATCGATTCCGAGTAGCCGCCGCGATCGGTGCCGCCCCAGCCCTGCGGATTCTCGCCCGGGTCGTAGATGTACCAGATGCTCCAGCCCTGTGTCGCTGGCACGTAAAGGAGCCCGGTGGCCGGGCTGAAACTGGGCGGTGGCCAGTTGGCGGCGCCTCCCTGGTTGGGCGTCACCAGGGCACCGTCCACCTGCGGCTGCTTGGCCGGGTTCGGAATCGGACGGCCGTCCGGGCGGGTCCCTTGCGACCAGTTGGTCTTGACGAAATCACTGGTCACCACGACCTTGCCGTTGGTGCGATCGAGCAGGAAGAACTTGCCGTTCCGCGACGCCTGGGCCAGCAGCCTGCGGGGTTTGCCGTTGACCACGTCGTCGATGAGCACCGGGGTCTGGGTGGCGTCCCAGTCGTGGGTGTCGTGGGGCGAGGCCTGGAAGTACCAGGCCATCTTGCCGGTGTCGGCGTCGAGGGCGACGATCGACGCGGTGAAGAGATTGTCGCCGGGACGATTGACGTGGGCGACGACCGGCTGCGGGTTGCCGGTGGCGACGTAGACCAGGTTCAGCTCCGGATCGTAGGTGACCGGCTGCCAGGTCATGCCGCCGCCGTGCCTCGCCGCTTCCTCGTCCGGCCAGCTGTCGGACCCGGGGTCCCCCTTCTTCTGCGGGACGACGTACCAGCGCCACTGACGCTCGCCGGTGACCGGATCGTGCGACTCGACGTAGCCGGGGATGTCGAGATCGTCGCCACTGACGCCGGCGATCACGTGATTGCGGATCACCACCGGCGCGGAGGTGCCGAAGTAGTAGAGATCCAGGTCGCAAATCGGCTTGTGCCAGCGTTCGGTGCCGTCCTTGATGTCGAGCGCCACCAGGTTGCAGTCGGGGGTCTCGAAATAGAGCGAGTCGCCCGCGATGCCGACGCCGCGGTTGCCGATGTGATCGCCCCCCTTCGACTGCCACGCGAAGTGCCAGCGCTCCCGTCCGGTCCGGGCATCGACCGCCCAGACGTGATCGGGGAGCGCGAAATACAGCACCCCATCCACCTGCAGCGGCGTCGCCTTGATCGAGCCGCCGGGCCCGCCGGCGGCAATCCGGTAAACCCACGCCAGGCTGAGTGCCTGGACGTTGGCGTCGGTGATCTCCTTCAGCGTGCTGAAGCGGCGGCCGGAGTAATCGCCGTTGTAGGTCGGCCAGGCGTCGGTGGCGGGACGGGACAGCTGCGCGGGATCCACGCCTCGCTGCGCGAGCGCGGGCCCCGTGGCCGCAATCGCGATGAGCAGGGCGGCCAGGGCAAATCGCTTCATTTCAGCGTCTCCAGGTAAGCGACGACGTCGTGCATCTGCGGGTCGGTGATCCGCTCGAGCAGATCGATGTGAAACTGGAGCGGGTTGCGGGTGGTGACGGTCATCTCGGGTGTGCGGCGGATGGTCCGCACCGTCCCCGAGGTGTCGCGCAGCGTGACGAAGAAATCGTCCTCGTCGATGCGGACGCCGGAGATCGCCGCCCCCCCGGGGGGCGTCACGGTGATGGTGATCGCGCTTCGTTCGGAGGAGGGCGCGGAGGGGCGGCCCCGGCCGCGGCCGCCCAGGTTCGGAAACATGAAGCGCTGCTGCAGGTTGACCGGCGTCAGCCGGGTGCCGATGCCGCCGAGGTCGCCGGTGGCGGAATGGCAGGTGGCGCATTTCCCCTCACCGTTGAAGTAGGCGGCGCCACGGGCCGCATCGCCGGTGAGGACGTCCTTGACGTCGAACAGCGGCGAGCCGCGCAGGGTGTCGAGCAGCTTCTGACGGAGGAAGTACGACAGCTGCACGACCTCGGCCTCGGTCAGCGCCGTGCTCGGGCGGCCGCTCAGCATCGGATGCCCTTCTTTGAGGAACGGTCCCAGCCCGCTGCCGTAGCGGTCGTGCAGGACCAGCGAGGAGCGCACCAGGTTGGCGCCGCGAGGCCCGCCGCGGGCATCGGCGCCGTGGCAGGAGAGGCACTCCGCTTTCCAGATGACGGCGCCGCGGTCGACCTCCGCCGCGTCGATCACCATCTTGTCGTTCGGGCCGGGTCGGTCGACCGGCGCACTGCCGCGGCCCTGGCTGGCCGGCGGCCGCGCCGGCGGGGACGGCGGCTCTTGCGACGGCCCGGCGGCGGCCGCCGCCGTCAGCCCCGCAATCATGGCAATCAGGGCCGCGATTGGCCAGCTGCGCTCTCGATAACCCATACCTGTGCTCCTGCTGCCGCGCCGACGCCACGGCCCCGGGCAGCATAGAACGAAAGCGGGTCGCGGCGGAAGCTTACTTGACAGCCCGAGGCCGTCCCGGCGAGACTCGCGCTCGCTATGCAGTCGACCCGGACCGACCGTTTATTCGCCGCCCTGAACGCCTTCCGCATCGAGGTGCCGTCCTGGGGCTTTGCCAACACCGGCACCCGCTTCGGCAAGTTCCTGCAGCCGGCGGCCGCCTGCACCATCGAGGAGAAGTTCGCCGACGCCGGCCGCGTCCATGCCCTGACCGGCTGCTGCCCGACGCTGGCGCTCCACGTGCTGTGGGATTTCGAGCGCGGTCTCGACAGCGTCGGCGCCATCGCGCAGCTGGCCGATCGCTTCGGCATCCGTCCCGGATCCATCAACCCCAACGTCTTCCAGGATCAGGCCTACAAGTTCGGGTCGTTCGCCAATCCGGATCCGAAGATCCGCGAGGCGGCGCTCCGGCACACCGTCGAGAGCGCGCAGATTGGCGCGCGGCTGGGCTGCCGGGACCTGTCCCTCTGGTTCGCCGACGGCTCCAATTATCCAGGCTCTGGGAACATCCGGCAGCGCAAGCAATGGTTCGAGGACGGCCTGCGCACGCTGCACGACGCCCTGGCCCCGGGGCAGCGGATGCTGGTCGAATACAAGCCGTTCGAGCCCGCCTTCTACCACACCCACATCGCCGATTGGGGGATGGCGCTGCTGCTCGCTCGGCGCGCCGGCCCGATGGCGCGGGTGCTCGTCGATACCGGCCACCATTACCTGTCGCAGAACATCGAACAGATCGTCGCCTGGCTGCTCGCCGAGGGGATGCTCGGGGGCTTCCACTTCAACGACCGCCGGTATGCAGACGACGACCTGACGCTGGGATCGATCGATCCGTATCAGATCTTCCGCATCTTCCACGAGATCCTGTCGTTCGAGGGGGAAGCCGGCGCTGCCGCCGACATCGCCTTCATGATCGATCAGAGCCACAATCTGAAGGGGAAGATCGAGGCGATGCTGCAGACCGTCACCGTCGCCCAGGGGCTCTACGCCCGGGCCGCGCTCGTCGACCACGAACGGCTGGCCGCGGCGCAGGCGGCCGCCGACATCGTCGGCGCCGAGTCGATCCTGCAGGATGCCTTTGCCACCGACGTCCGCGGCATCATCCGCGAGTGGCGGGAGAGCCGGCAGCTGCCCGCCGACCCGCTGGAGGCGTTCCGGGAAAGCGGCTACCTGGCGCACATCACCGCCGAGCGCGGCGGGCGGAACGCGGCGGCGGCTTCGTCATACGCCTGATCCGTCCGGCGCGGCGTCGGCCGCGGCCTTGCGTTTCGCGTCCTTCTGAATCACCTGCAGTAGCCGGGCGTAGACCGGATCGCGCGGCACGCAGCCGGCGGCGTACTGCCCGAGCTCGTTGTCCTTCGAGCGCATCAGTAGCGTGCACTGGCTCACCGTGATGCACGCCTTGCGCTTGTCCATCTGCACGTCGTGCGCGAAGTCCGGGTAAGCGATGGCGCCGCGGCCGAGGCCGACGAACGAGACCCGGCCGTCCCTCAGATTGGCCTCGCCGGCCTCGAGCGCGAAATGCCGCAGGTAGCTGTAGCCGGTGCCGACTACCGGCAGATCGGGACAGGCGCGCCGGGCGGCGTCGGCGAGCTGGAAGTGGCGCTCGACGCCAGCCAGGGCCGGCTCCGGAGAAGCGTAGCCATCCGGCGGCTCGCGGTCAGCGGGACGGCCGATGTGCGGGTTGTAGTACGGACATCCGGCGGTGACGTTGACCAGCTGCAGGCCGGCGTCCCGGAACAGCTTCAGGGCCTCGATGGCCTCCTCGGGCTCGAGGTAGTTGTCCGTCGCGCCAGGGACCGGCTCGCCGGCGCCGGTCTGCGGATTCTTCGCGAAGGGCACGCCGTCGAAGAAGTTCATCCGCGTGGCGCGCAGGAGATCGGGCGCCTCGCTCTTCAGCCGGGCGAAGATCCCGCGCACGAAGCGGGTCCGGTTCTCGAGACTGCCGCCGTATTTGCCCGGCCGGGTACGGGCGGCGAGCATCTCGGAGAGCAGGTAGCGGTGGCACTGCTTGATGTCCACGAAGTCGACGCCGATGTCGCGCGCCCGCAGCGACGCCTCGACGTAGCGATCCTGGAGCCGATCGAGCTCGGCGTCGGTCAGGATCCGGCCGTTGTTGCGGAGCGCGGGATCGTGGAAGAGCACCGTCGGCGTCGGATGGGACCAGCGCCCCGAGTGGGTGAGCTGCAGCCCGATCAGGCAGCTGTCCGCGCCAGGGCCGTGCTCGCGGCGGGCCAGGACGATCAGCCGTTCGAGCGCCGGCAGGTTGGCGTCGGAGAGCAGCAGCTGGCGGGTGTTGGCGCGGGCGTCTGGGACAATCGCCACCGCTTCGCCCCAGATCAGCTTGGCGCCGCCGCTGGCGAACCGGCTCCAGCGCCGGATCGTCAACTCGTCCGGGGCCCCCGCGAGCGTGCCGTCACATCCCTCCATCGGATGAATCGCCAGTCGGTTGCCCGCGGTGCGGTGGCCGACGCGGACGGGGGTCAGGGCGTCCCGGATGTCAGGCTCGAGGCGGATGCCGACGCCGAGTCTGGCAATTTCCGCTTCGAGCGCCTCACGACTGGCAAACACCGCGGTGCTCATACACGCCTCTCGAACGGGACAGGATCTGCAGGCCGACCGCCAGAGCGTCTTCTTCGCTCTGGCGAATCCATAACTTAGCCTAAAGATGCCCGGCCGTCCGGCTAGCGGTCGAGGGTGCCCTGCGGCTGGAGATGCCCGAGCGTCGTCGGCTCGGGCTCGCGCACGCGGCGCCGGCCCTTCAGCCGGTCCTGCAGGTTCTCCATGTAGATGTAAAAGACCGGCGTGATATAGAGCGTCAGCGTCTGCGACACCAGCAGCCCGCCGACCACCGCCAGCCCCAGCGGGCGCCTGGCCTCGGCGCCGGCTCCGAACCCGAGCGCGATCGGCAGCGTGCCCATCAGCGCCGCCATGGTCGTCATCATGATCGGACGGAACCGCACCAGGCAGGCCTCGTAGATGGCGTCGGCCGCGCTCAGGCGGCGGTCGCGGCGCCCTTCGATGGCGAAGTCGATCATCATGATGCCGTTCTTCTTGACCAGGCCGACCAGCATGATGACGCCGACAAACGCGTAGATGTTGAGGTCCTGCTTGAACAGCAGCAGCGTCAGCAGCGCGCCGAAGCCGGCCGACGGCAGGCCCGAGAGAATGGTGATCGGGTGGATGAAGCTCTCGTAGAGGATTCCCAGCACCACGTAGATGACGAAGATCGCCAGCACCAGCACCCAGCCCAGGCCGCGCATCGATTCCTCGAACGCCTGCGCCGTGCCCTGGAAGCTCCCGGTCACGGTATCGGGCAGCGTCTCGCGCGCCAGCGCCTGCACCCGCTCCGCGGCATCGCCGAGCGCGACGCCTGGCTTCAGATTGAAGGACAGCGTGACGGCCGGCATCTGGCTGATGTGGTTGATCGACTGCGGACCGACGCCCGCCCGCGTCGTCGCCACGGTGGACAGCGGCACCAGCTTGTTCCCGGGCGCCTGGACGTAGAGCATCGAGAGCGCCGCCGGATCGCGCTGGAACTGCGGCGCCACCTGCATGATCACCTGATACTCGTCCTCGGGGGCGTAGATCTGCGACACCTGCCGCGATCCATACGCCGAGTTCAGCGCCAGCTGCACCTGATCGACGGTCAGCCCCAGCGCCGCAATCTGCTCGCGATCGAGGTCCACCGACAGCTGCGGCGTGCGCACCTCCAGGTCCGAGGTCACATCCTGGATGCCCTCGACCTCGCCCAGCGCCGCCTCGAACTGCGGCGCGACGCGATAGAGCTCGGCGGTGTCGGTGCCCTGCAGCGCGAACTGGTACTGGCTGCGCGACATCATCCCGCCGATGCGGATCGCCGGCGGGTTGGTCAGGAAGACGCGCACGCCGGGGACGCGCGACAGCTTCGGCCGGAGATCGTCGATGATCTCGTCGGCAGTCAGGGTGCGCCGGTCGCGGGGCTGCAGGTCGACGTTCAGCCGGCCACCACCGCGGCCGCCGATGTTGGCGGTGTAGGCCGAGACGTTCGGATCCTTGGCGAGGATGTCGATGACGTCGACGGTGTGCCTCACCGCCTCCTCGAAGCCGATCCCCTGCGCGGTCTCGATCTGGCCGCTCACCTGCCCGGTATCGACAGCAGGAATGAAGCCGGTCGGCACCACCTTGAAGAGGTAGACCGTCCCCGCGAGCAGCAGCGCCGAGACCACCATTGTCAGCCCCTTGAACCGGATGGTCTGCCGCAGCGTCCAGCCGTAGCTGGCGACCCACGCGTCGAACACCCGCTCGACGGCGTTGTAGACGCGACCGTGGGTGATCGAACGCGGCGCCTTCAGGAAGCGGCTGCAGAGCATCGGCGTCAGCGTCAGCGACACCAGGCCAGACACCAGGATTGCCGAAGCAATCGTCACCGCGAACTCGTGCATCAACCGGCCGACGATGCCGCCCATGAAGAGAATTGGAATGAACACCGCCGCCAGCGACAGGGTCATCGAGATGATGGTGAAGGCAATCTCCTTCGACCCGTCGAGCGCCGCCTGCATCCGGGTCTTGCCCATCTCCATGTGGCGGACGATGTTCTCCAGCATGACGATGGCGTCGTCGACGACGAAGCCGACCGACA
>JAYTEJ010000225.1:0-4878 GCA_043735365.1 Acidobacteriota bacterium | reverse complement strand
GCGCCGGGCCCTCGGCCGTCGGCGGCTGCCCCACGGCGAGGGTCATGATGCGCGCCTCCGTGCAGGCCGTTCGGTCGAGGACGCCGGCGAGGCGCCCCTCGTGCATCACGGCGACCCGATCGCTGAGCTGAAGAATCTCTTCCATGTCGCTGCTGATCATCAGGATCGACAGCCCCTCGCCAGCCAGGCGCCGCAGCAGCCTGTAGAGTTCCGCCTTGGCGCCGACGTCGATTCCGCGCGTCGGCTCGTCGATGATCAGGACCTTGGGATCGAGGGCCAACCACTTGGCGAGCACGACCTTCTGCTGGTTGCCGCCGCTGAGCGTGGCGGCCTTGGCCTCGATCGATGGCGCTTTGACCTGTAGTTGCTGGCAGATCGCAGCGGCGTGGGCACGCTCCCAGCTGCCTGAGACCAGGCCATACGTCGCGTGGCGGTCCAGGGCCGGTAAGGAGACGTTTTCCCGAATCGAACAGTCGACCATCAGGCCGGACGACCGTCGGTCCTCAGGGACCAGGAACACCCCCTGACGAATTGCGTCCGTCGGGCCGGCTATCGTCAGCGGCACGTCGTCCAGGACGAGCCGGCCGGCGAGGGGTCGGTCGATGCCGAAGATCGCCTGCGCGATTTCGGAGCGGCCGGCGCCGACCAGGCCAGCCATGCCCAGAATTTCGCAGCGGCCTACGGTAAACGATACGGCCTGTTTCGGGTACCGCCGCGTCCGCAGTGCCTCGACCCTGAACCAGTCGCGCCGCTCCTGGACCTGGGGGGGGCGCGAGTCGACGTCGAGATCGCGCCCGACCATCAGCCGGATCATGGCGTTGTGCGTCAGCTCGTCGCGTCCCAGCGCGCCGGCGTTCGCACCGTCCCGCAGCACGACGGCGCGGTCGGCGATCGCCCGCACTTCACCCAGCCGGTGCGTGATGTAGATGATGGCGACGCCGCGATCGCGCAGCGCCGCGACGACGGCATGCAGCCGCGAAGTTTCGGCGAGCGTCAGACTCGACGTCGGCTCGTCCATGACCAGCACGCGGGCATCGAGAGACAGGGCCTTGGCGATCTCGACCAGCTGCTGCTGGGCGATAGACAAAGCCGCCACCGGCGTGTCGGGCGAAACGTCCAGGCCGAGTTGCGCGAGATAGGGCCGGACCGCGTCGCGCATCTTCTGCCGATCGACGAGGCGGAGGATACTCCACGTCGGCTCGCGCCCGAGCAGAACGTTGCCGGCGACGTCGAGGTTGTCGAGCAGATTCAGTTCCTGATGGATGAACGCAATCCCGTGGGCGGCCGCTGCCTGGACGTCGCGGATCACCGTCGGGACGCCGTCGATCCGCACTTCCCCGGACTCTGGCTGCTCGACCCCCCCCACGATCTTCATGAGCGTGGACTTGCCGGCGCCATTCTCGCCGAGCAGGGCGACGACTTCGCCGCCGTGGACGTCGAGGCTGACGCCCCGCAGCGCACGCACGCCCGGAAAACGCTTGTGGATATTACGAAGCTCAACGACCGGCACGCCCATGCCGTCGGGTCGGGGCATATCAGCGGCCGCGGAGCTGGGTGAGCTTCACCCGGAAGTCGTCGACGTTGTCCTGGCGGATGACCATCGTCGGGATGAACACCTGGTGGCTCGCCGGTATGCCTGATCGGTCGCCTTTGACCGCCTTCGCGAGCAACGTGATCGCCTGGTGGCCGAACTCGTAGGGCTGCTGCACGACGGTGCCCGAGATGGCCCCGGCCTTCACGCCCGTCAGGGTCTCGGCGTCCTCGTCGAAGGCGACGATCTTCACTTTGCCAATCTTGCCGGCATCGCGAACCGCGTTGAGGATGGCGGGACCGTTGTAACTCCAGAGGCCGACCAGCCCGGCGACGTCGGCATGTGCCACGAGCATCTCCGCGACGTTGGCCTTGGCCCGCACCTGGTCGGTGTCGTCGGTGCGAACATCGAGGATGTCGATCCCCGACCCGGCGATCGCTTCCTTGATGCCCTGGAGCCGCTCCTGCGCGTTGCGCGCGTCGAGCTTGCCGACAAAGAGCGCAATCTTGCCGCCCTGGGGCAGGGCGACCTTGATCAGCTCGCCGGCTTGACGGCCGGCGGCGACGTTGTCCGTGCCAACGTAGCATTCCCGCTTCGAGGCCGGCGCGTCGCTGTCGTGAGTGAAGACCACGGCCTTTGCAGCGGCCTCGTTCAGCATCGAGGTCTGATTGGCCGGGTCGACCGGGCTGATGGCGATGCCCTCGACACCCGCAGCCAGCAAATCGTCCACGATTCGCTTTTGCTCGGCCGCGGTGCCGTCACCCAAGCGAAACTCGACAGTGACGTCTGGCGACTCCGCCGCGGCTTTTTCCACGCCCTTGCGCGCGATGGTCCAGAAGTCGGCCGCGTTGTTGGTGATGAACGCCAGCCGGTGGGTGGGTGACTGTGGCCGGCTGCATGCCGCCAGGACGACCGTCGAGATGCAGACCAGCACCACCGCAGTGTTTCGATTCATTCGACTCTCCAGTGCCGCTAGACGGCGGCGACACGCGCTGCGCGGCGTTGGAGGACCTGATCGCCCACCACGCCGACGAGAATGACGCCGCCCATGACGGCGAAGTTGAGTGAGCTCGGAATGCCCAGCAGATTGACGAGATTCTGCAGCACCTGCAAGAGGGTCGCGCCGAGCAGGATGCCGACGACTGAGCCTTCGCCGCCGCGTAAGCTGCAGCCGCCGAGCACCGCGGCGGCGATGCCGTAGAGCTCGAAGAAGTTCCCGTGGGACGATGGCGACACCGAGTTCGTGTAGAAGGCGAAGATGATCGCCGAGACTCCGGTGAGAGCCCCCAGAATCACGTAGGCGACGACCACGACACGCTGGACCCTGACGCCCGAGTAGCGTGCGGCGAGCTCGTTGCGACCGGTGGCAAAAGCATGACGGCCATAGACGGATCGATGGAGCACGACCCACATCACCACGCTGGCGACGACGAGCGCGATGAACGGCGCCGGCACATGGCCGACGCTGCCGGTTGTCAGCCGCTGCAGCGTCTGAAAACCGGCGGCATCCCCGAAACCCTTGGTCTCGTCGCTGGCGATGAACCGCGCCAGCCCCCGGTAGAGCAGCAAACCGCAGAGAGTGACGATAAACGGTTGCAGACCGAGCCGGGTGATGAGCAGTCCATGAAAGGCGCCGAGGAGCGCGCCAAGCGCGATCGTGACCAGCACCGCCGCGGGCCACGGGAAGCCGGCGGTCAGCATCATCGAAAGCAGTACGCCGAGCAGGGCCAGAACCGATCCCACAGAGAGATCGATACCGCCCGTGATGATCACCAGCCCCAGTCCCAGGCTGAAGATGCCGAATGCCCCGATCAGACGCGCCGTGTTCTGCAGATTAGCCGGTGAAAGGAAGCGCGGGTTGATGGCGGTGACGACGGCGCAGAGCACGAGGAGCAGCAGGAACGTCGCGAGCTCTTTCTTCATTCAGTTCGTCCGGACACGTCGAGGAGACAGGATACGCAGCTGATTCTACACATCATTGTCGAAGGTCGGGCATCCGCGCGCCGTCCGCGAACGGGCCGAGGTCCAGTTCAAGGCATGCAGCTGTGCAGGCGGCGATCGATGCCGCCGGCAACACGACGCGGCGGCATCAGGGTCGAGGTCGGGATTGGAAAGAGAGGACCGACGGCGCTCGATGAGCTCAGCTATTGACGCAGCGTCAATGTCTGGTCCCGCCACGGGTGCTGCGGCTGATTCGGGCGGCCTTCGTTTGCGCGTCGCGGCGTCTACCGTGCCCCGCGCGTTGTCGAGCGGGACTAGGTCCCGGGGCGGGCGGCGGTCGGGGGGACGTTGGTGTAGCGCACGATCTCGCGTCCATCCCGCTGCTCGACCACCCGGTAAAGCCGCGTCGGGGCCGGAGCGGATCCGGCGCGGCTGCGGATCTTCGAAACGTAGTCGCGGGTCTCGCGATACGGCGGCACGGCGCCGTATTTCTCTACCGCGCCAGGGCCGGCGTTGTAGGCCGCGAGCGCGAGCTCCTCGTTCTGGGAGTAGCGCTCGAGCAGGTGTTTGAGATACGACACTCCCGCACGGATGTTCTGCGCCGGGTCGTAGGCGTTGGTGACGCCGAAGCGCACCGCCGTCGCCGGCATCAGCTGCATCAGCCCCATCGCCCCTTTGTTGGACCGGGCCATCGGATTGAACGCGGATTCCGCCTGGATGACCGCGTGCACGAGGTCCGGACGCACGCCATGCTGCGAGGCGTGCTCGGCGATGAGCGCATCAAAGGCGGTATTGCGCCGCGGCTCGGTCGGACGCGTGGTGCGAAACCCGGTCGTGCCGACGGTATAGGTCGGGGCCGCGCCGTCCTTGGGATGGTCCGAGAGCACCAGGTTGCCGGTCGCGTCCCGCCACGAATAGATCTGGGCGCTGGCCGTCAACGGCACCGCCGTCGTCAGCAAACCAGTCAAGGCCGCCAGCCGGAAGAGATATGTGTACATGAAGTGGGGAAGGCGTTCGTCCCGGGACGCCTCCGGCACGTAGAGAGGCAAACCTGATGCCTCTCTTTTGCAACGACTTATGGGGATTTATCGGCAGGTGCGTCCCGGAACTGCACTCGGGATCACAAAACCGTCGGAACAGGCCGAAGTGCGCAGCATCCGGCGTTGCCTGCAGTCAACCGGAGGATGGCTGGGGATCAGGCCTGAAAACGTTAGCCTGAGTTGCTTCATGTAACCATAAGGGTTACACTTGTTCTCGTGGCGATCAAGCGGTTCCGACACAAGGGCCTTGAACGCTTCTTCGTCCACGGCAGCACACGCGGAATTCCGGCAAGGCACGCCGACCGGCTCCGGCTGATTCTCGGCCGGCTGAGCGTCGCCTCCGCGCCGCGGGACATGAATCTGCCG
>JAYTEJ010000224.1:0-3771 GCA_043735365.1 Acidobacteriota bacterium | reverse complement strand
GCCGCGCGACCGCGTCCTCGGCGAGGTCGGCAAGGGCTACAAGACCGCAATCGAGACGCTCAACGAAGGGCGCATCGGGATAGGCGCGCAGATGATCGGCCTGGCGAAGGGCGCGCTGCAGCACGCCGTCGCCTATACCCGTGAGCGCCAGCAGTTCGGCAAGGCGATCGCCGAGTTCCAGGCGGTCCAGCACCAGCTGGCGCGCGCCGCGATGGAGGTCGAGGCGGCGACGCTGACGGTCTACAATGCCGCGCGTCTGCGCGACGCCGGCCGCCCGTTCCTGACCGAGGCGGCCATCTGCAAACTGCTGTCGTCGGAAGTTGCGGAGCGGGTCGCGTCGCTGGCGGTCAACCTGTTCGGGGGCTACGGCTTCGTCAAGGACTATCCGGTGGAGAAGCTCTACCGCGACGCCAAGATCGGGCAGATCTACGAAGGCACGTCCAACCTGCAGTTGCAGACGATTGCGAAGCAGATGATCGGATAGTAGCCAGTTACCAGTAGCCAGTTACCAGTAGCCAGTAATTA
This sequence comes from Acidobacteriota bacterium, assembly GCA_043735365.1. GTDB lineage: Bacteria > Acidobacteriota > Vicinamibacteria > Vicinamibacterales > 2-12-FULL-66-21 > JALZOC01. The sequence continues at coordinate 3,246 of JAYTEJ010000224.1, read as the reverse complement.
GGTTTTGGACGACTGGCGACTGGCGACTGGCGACTGGCGACTGGCTACTGGCCGAGAATATATTCCGCGATCACCATCCGCTGGACCTCTGACGTGCCCTGGTAGATCTCCGTGGCGCGGACGTCGCGGAACAGCCGCTCCACGGTCGAGCCGCGGCGATAGCCGTTCGAGGCGAGGATCTGCATCGCCTTGTCGGCGGCGCGGTGCGCCGCTTCCGACGCGAACAGCTTGGCCATCGCGGCATCGGCGCCCCGCACCCCGTGCGCCTCGAGGGCGTCGCGGGTGCGCTCGACCGTCCCGGCAGCCTTCATCGTCAGCATCCGGGCGGCGTCGAGCTCGGTTGCCATGTCGGCGAGCATCCACTGGATCGCCTGGTAGTTGCCAATCGGCTGCCCGAACGCTTCGCGCGTTCTGGCGTAGGCGAGCGCCTCGCGCAGCGCCGCGGTGCCGACCCCCAGCGCCTGCGCGGCGATGGCGACGCGGCCGCTGTCGAGCGCCCAGAGGGCGATGCGGAATCCTTCCCCCGGCTCCCCCAGCATCGCGTCGGCGCCGACCGTGACTCCGTCGAGCTCGAGGTCCATGCAGCCGAGACCGCGAACGCCGAGCGAGTCTCCGGCGGTGGTGCGGCGCAGCCCGGGCGCGTCGATCGGCACCAGAAAGGCGCTGATCCCGCGTCCACGGATGCCCGGCTGGGTGGCCGCAAACACCAGCACCACGTCCGCCGCTTCGGCGTTGGCGACCCAGACCTTACGGCCGTCGAGGACGTAGCCATGCTCGCTCAGCCGCGCCACCGTCTTCTGGTTGGCGGCGTCGGAGCCGGCCTGCTCTTCCGAGAGCGCGAACGCCCCCAGCGCCGTGCCGGAGGCCAGCCGCCGCAGCCACGTCTCCTTCTGCTGATCGCTGCCGAAGCGCGCCAGGGGCTCCGCGACCAGCGAGGTATTGACCGCGGCAATCACCGCCGTCACCGCGCTCGCGGCCGCCAGGGCCTCGAGCGCCACCGCATAGCTGACCTGGTCGAGGCCGGCGCCGCCCCAGGCTTCCGGAATGGTCACCCCCATCAGGCCGGACGCCGCCAGCTCCGCCACCAGATCGCGCGGAAACGCGTTCTGCTCGTCGATCGCCGCCGCCCGCGGCGCGATGCGCTCCGCAGCGAACTGCTCGACCCGCGCCTGGAAGGCCCGCTGCGCGTCGGTGAGGGCGAGGATCATGCGGGCAGTGGCCGGGACAGGCGCTCGAAGATCGGCCGCAGCGTCTCGGCGCTCCGCGGCAGCTCCTCTGGCAGCACCCGCGTCTCGCCGACGATGGTCATGAAGTTGGTGTCGCCGTTCCAGCGCGGCACGATGTGCATGTGCACGTGGTCGAGGACGCCGGCGCCGGCCGGCTTGCCCAGATTGATGCCCATGTTGAAGCCGTGCGGCGCGTAGGCTTCGCGCAGCGCCACCTCGGCGCGGCGGGTCAGCTCGATCAGCTCGCCCAGCTCCTCGCCGGTCGCCTCGGCCAGCGTGGCGATGTGCCGCCGCGGAATCACCATCAGGTGGCCGTTGTTATAGGGATAGAGGTTGAGGATGACGAAGCAGGTGGGACCGTGAAAGACGATCAGGGAGGACCGTTCGTTCTGCTGCGCCTCGCAGAACACGCATCCGCCGGTTCCGGAGTTTCCCGTCACGTAAGCCAGTCTCCACGGGGACCAGAGCCGATCCATAGGGGGTTCGAGCGGGTTGACCGGCGCTAGACGCCGGCGGGTTCAGCATCTCCCGGGAGCGCTTCGGTGCCGGCGGCGGCCTCGGCCTCGCGGTTGATGAGCTCCTTCAGTTCCTTGCCGGGCTTGAAGTAGGGCACCTTCTTCGGCGGCACATCCACCTTGTCGCCGGTCTTGGGATTGCGGCCCTTGCGCGGCTCGCGCCGCCGCAGCCGGAAGCTGCCGAAGCCCCGCAGCTCGATCTTCTCGCCCCGATGCAGCGCGTCGATGATGCTCTTGAAAACGGTGTCGACGATGACCTCGGAATGCTTTTTCGTCAGGTCCGATACGCGCGACACCTCTTCGACGAGCTCCGCTTTGGTCATGCTGCCGCTGGTCATTTGAGGGCTCCCTTGATCGAGCTCCCAGCTCCCGGCTCCCAGCTCCCAGCAGAAGCGAGCTGGAAGCGGGAAGCCGGAAGCGGGAAGCCGTTCTCAGTCCTGCTGATGCTTGAAGTGATCGCCGAGCGTCACTTCCGGACGTCCCGTCATCTCGGTGTAGGCCTCCCAGTCGGCGCGGAACTCGTCGTTCTTGAGCGCCCGGATGCTCAGACCGATCTTCCGTTCGGCGGCAATGAGCTTGATGATCTTCATCTGGTAGCTCTCGCCGACGTTGAGCTCGAGCTTGCCATCCTTGCCGGCCTGCTGCGAGTCGTCGAACTCCGAAATGTGGATCAGCCCCTCGATGCCCTCGACCAGCTCGACGAAGGCGCCGAAGTTGGTGACCCGGACGACTTTGCCCTCGACCACGTCGCCGGCCTGGTGCTGGGTGAAGAACTCGTCCCAGACGTCGGTCTGGAGCTGCTTGAGCCCGAGCGACAGGCGCTGGTTCTCGGCGTCGATGTTGAGCACCATCGCCTTGAGCTCGTCACCCTTCTTCAGCACTTCCGAGGGGTGCTTCAGCCGCTTGCTCCAGGACATGTCCGAGATGTGGATCAGGCCGTCGATCCCCTCCTCGACCTCGACGAACGCGCCGAACTCGGTCAGGTTGCGCACCTTGCCGGTGATCGTGGTGCCGATCGGATACTTCTCCGACAGCTCGTGCCAGGGGTTGCTCTCGACCTGCTTGAGGCCGAGCGAAATGCGCCGCGCCCCCGGGTCGACGCCGAGGACCATCGCCTCGACCGAATCGCCGACGTTGAGGATCTTCGACGGATGCTTGACGCGCTTGCTCCACGACATCTCGCTGACGTGAATCAGCCCCTCGACGCCGGGCTCGAGCTCGACGAACGCGCCGTAGTCGGTCAGGCTGACGACCTTGCCGCTCATCCGCGCGCCGACCGGATAGCGCTCGATGACGTTCGACCACGGATCGTTCATCAGCTGCTTGTGGCCGAGCGACACGCGTTCGGTCGCCGGGTCGTACTTCAGCACGATGACGTCGATCTCGTCATTGACCTTGAAGAGCTCCGACGGGTGCGACACGCGCCCCCACGACATGTCCGTGATGTGGAGCAGCCCGTCGATCCCGCCCAGGTCGATGAACGCGCCGTAATCGGTGATGTTCTT
>JAYTEJ010000223.1:0-1948 GCA_043735365.1 Acidobacteriota bacterium | reverse complement strand
GAAGAGCCCGAGGATCGTCGCCATGACCTCGGACGCGAGCAGCCAGAGCGGCATCGGCCGGAGGCGGCCGGCGATGAGCAGCAGCACCGCGGCCGCGGCACTGCCGGCCATGAAGAACCCGCTGGGGAGCACTACGGGAGTGCCGGGAGGCGACGCCGGGCTGGGCTGGCTCATGCGACCTGCTGAAGGCGCGCCCCGGATGAGGCGGCACCTCAGTGTAAAGCATGGCGTGCGGGGATGATCCGGTGCGCCGCGAAATAGTGAGGCCGCGGCTGTCGCGAAAGGACCGCGCTCGCCCTGCCGCCTGTGGAGCGTCCCACCCTGGTGGAGAGGTACAATCGTCGGATGCTTCCGTATCGACGCCGCCTCGCCTACGCCTTCCGCACGTTCTTCTCCATCCTCGATCATTCGCGCGTGCCCGAGGACGTCGGGGCGGCGCTGAGGGCCCAGGCCGCGCCGGTGTCCGCGCCGGTGTCTGCTCCGGCCGCTCCCACACACCAGGGGGATCGCGCGCTGCAGCTGCTGGGCCTGCTGCAGCGCGACGGCCGGCTCCTGGATTTCCTGATGGAGGATGTCGCCGCCTACGGCGACGCGCAGATTGGCGCCGCCGCGCGCGACGTGCATGCCGGCTGCCGCTCGGTGCTCACGAAATATCTCTCGATTGTGCCCGTGCTGGCGGAGGGTGAGGGAGACACGTTCGAGGTCGATCGCACGACCGACCCGTCGCGCCTCAAGGTGGTCGGCAACCTCGTCGGCCAGCCGCCGCATCGCGGCATCGTCCGCCACCGCGGCTGGGAAGCACCGCGCATCGAGCTGCCGCCGCCACCTCCCGGCCATGCCGTGCTGGCGCCGGCCGAAATCGAAGTGGCGTAAGTCCTGCCGTGAACCAACGCTTCGTCGTCGGCATCGACCTTGGAACCACCAATTGCGCCGTGGCCTACGCGGATACCGCCGACGCCGGCCAGCCAGCGGTCACCGCGCTCGCCGTGCCGCAACTCGTGAGCGCCGGCGAGGTCCAGCCCCGTCCGCTGCTGCCATCGTTCATGTACCTGCCGGGGGAGCTCGATTTCCCGCCGGGCAGCACCGCCCTGCCCTGGGATCCGCGCCCGGCCGAGGTCATCGGGGAGCTCGCCCGGAATCGTGGGGCCGAGACCCCGATGCGGCTGGTGGCGTCGGCCAAGTCCTGGCTGTCGTATGGGGGTGCCCGCCGCACCGCCGCGATCCTGCCGTGGGGTGCACCGGCCGAGATGCCGCACGTCTCGCCGGTGGACGCCTCTGCCGGCTACCTCCGTCATGTCGCCGCCGCCTTTGACGCCGCGATCGCCGGCGGGCGTCCGGAGCTCAGGCTCGCGGCGCAGGACGTGCTGGTCACCGTGCCGGCCTCCTTCGACGAGGATGCGCGCGAGCTGACGTTGCGCGCGGCGCGCGCCGCGGGGCTCGGCGAGGTCACCCTGCTCGAGGAGCCGCAGGCGGCGTTCTACGCCTGGCTCGAGGCGAGGGGAGATTTGTGGCGCCGGCGGGTGGCGATCGGCGATCTGATCCTGGTCTGCGATGTCGGCGGCGGCACCACCGACTTCAGCCTGATCGCGGTATCCGAGCGCGGCGGCGACCTCGCGCTCGAGCGCATCGCGGTCGGCGAGCACATCCTCCTGGGCGGCGACAACATGGATCTGGCGCTGGCGCGGCTGCTCCAGCAGCGGCTCGAAGCCGCCGGCCATCGCATCGACACCTGGCACGTGCACGGCCTCTGGCACCAGGCGCGGCTGGCCAAGGAGGCGCTGCTCGCCGACGCCGGCCTGACGGAGCGCCCGGTGACGCTCCTCGGCCGGGGCTCGCGGCTCGTCGGTGCGGCGATGACCACGGCGCTGACCCAGGCTGATGTCAGCCAGGTGCTGCGCGACGGCTTCTTCCCGGCGGTCGCGAGCACCGACCTGCCGGCCAGGGCCAG
>JAYTEJ010000222.1:0-5497 GCA_043735365.1 Acidobacteriota bacterium | reverse complement strand
GCAGGCGCGTCTCGCCGCGCTGCTGCCGTTCACCGCCGCCATGGCCCGCCCCGGGGGCGCGGCCGCCTACGTCTGCCGCGACTTCACCTGCCGTCAGCCGGTGTTCACGCCGGAGGATCTGGCGCGGGAGCTGGCGGTATAATCGATCCACATGCAGTTCGAACTTGAAGTTGTCCTCCGCGATCGCGACTCGGCGATTGCCGAAAAGCGTACCCACGACGGCAACGACGCCTCACGGTGGACGGAGGCCGACGTCGAGCAGATCCTCAAGACCATGCTCCTGGCCGTCGAGCACGCCAAGAACCCCGGCTCCGACCAGCAGTTCGTCGCGCTGCGGGGCTTCAGCTGGATCGTTGAGCCGAGCGAGGGAGGCGTCGTGATCGCCATCGAGATTCCGACCGGCGCGGTCGTGGCCGGTCCCTTCGACATCCCACAGCCGGCGCTCGACGCGCTCATCTCCCGGGTGCTGGCCGCGGCGGCGCCGTCCCGTCCTGTCATTCATTGAATCTTCGCGCAGTGAACCCTCGCGGATTGACCTTCGCGCACTGACCGTCGCGCAGACTTGGCACTGCCGCGACAAATTCGCCAGTCCGCATCCGGCGAACCCGCCCTTTTGCACGGATTTTCCCACCTCTCTCAACGGCACCACCCTTGCGGCGGGAACCGGAGACCCAGACCCCCGGACTCCATGAAGCTTCCGCATCGTATTCTCGTGGTCGACGACGACGAACATGCGCTGGAGGGCATGCTGGAGATGTTGCGCGACGCGGAATACCTGGTCTCCGGCGCCGCCACCTTCGAGGCCGCGAAGCGCCTGCTCGCGGTTGACACCTACGACCTGCTGATTACCGACGTCCGTCTGCGCGGCTTCAACGGCCTGCATCTCGTACGCCAGATCCGCAGCGAGCGCTCCGACATGGCGACGATGATCATCACCGGCTACGACGAGCCGATGATGGAGCTGGAGGCGGGGAGGTACGGCGCGGCGTTCGTGCGCAAGCCGTTCGAGCCCGGCGCGTTCCTCGCCGCCGTGGCGCGGTCGGTCGCGGAAGTCCGGCGCCAGCGGCGCTGGGTCCGGAAGAGCATCCTCGGGCGGCTCAGCGTCGTGGCCAACGGGCGCCCGGCGGCAGTGCTCGATGTCTCCTACGGGGGGCTGCGCATCGAGTTGTCTCCGGGGGAGCCGCCGCCGGCGCGCTTCGCGGTCGATATCCGCGCCATCGGCCTGCATCTCGACGTCGACTCGGTCTGGTCCCGTCCGGCGGGGGACGGGACCGCGGTCCTCTGCGGCGCCACCCTGGCCAGCGAGACCTCGTCTGCCGCCGCCACCTGGCGCACGATTGTCGACCGGCTCTCCGCCTGACCTGGCATTGCCCTCCCGGCGCCGACGCCGGTTCCTCTCTCACCCCATGTGCGGCATCGTTGCGCTTCGTTTGGCCATGCGCCCGCGGGAGCGCTTGCCGGTGACGCGGTGGGCTTCGCTTCTTCATGAACAGCCCGGGCTAGTCCCCTGGAATCGTGATAACTCACCCAACTCCCGGGCAGGGCATCCCGGCTGGCGGCGTTGCTCATCGCTCACATATGCCCAATGCTGGCTTTTCGCGCCTTGCGCCGGGCGCCGCGCTCTGGAATTTAGGCAAGTCATCACGCTTCCAGGGGACTAGAATGCCCGGATGATGCGCCATCCTGCTGCTGCCGTCATCCTGTCGCTGCTGGTCCTCGCGGGGGAGCCGCGGCCGCGCGCCCAGGCTCCGGCGGTGCCGCCGTTCGAGCTCGACGACGCGACCGTGGCGAGTCTGCAGGGCGCGATGGCGGCGGGGCGCTACAGCTCGCGCCGCCTTGTGGACATGTACACCGAACGCATCAAGGCGATCGATCGGTCCGGCCCGGCGCTGCACGCCGTCATCGAGATCAACCCGGAGGCCCCCGCGATTGCCGATGCGCTGGACGCCGAGCGGCGCGCCGGCCGCGTCCGCGGACCGCTGCACGGTATCCCGGTGCTCATCAAGGACAACATCGACACCGCGGATCGGATGATGACGACGGCCGGGTCGCTGGCGCTCGAGGGGTCGATCGCGGCGCGCGACTCGTTCGTGGCGGCGCGGCTGCGCGAGGCCGGCGCGGTGATTCTCGGCAAGACCAATCTCAGCGAGTGGGCGAATTTCCGCTCGTCGAAGTCGACGAGCGGCTGGAGTGGCCGGGGAGGGCAGGTCAGGAACCCTTACGTCCTTGACCGCAACCCCTGCGGCTCGAGCTCCGGCACCGGGGCAGCGATTGCCGCCAGCCTGGCGGCGCTCGGCGTCGGCACCGAGACCGACGGGTCGATCGTCTGTCCGTCGGGTGCCAATGGCCTGGTCGGCATCAAGCCGACCGTCGGCCTGGTCAGCCGCGCCGGCATCATTCCGATATCGCGGACGCAGGACACGGCGGGCCCGATGGCCCGCACCGTCGCGGATGCCGCGGTGCTGCTAGCGGCGATGGCGGGACCGGATCCCCGCGACCCGGCCACCACCGCGAGCCGCGGCAAAGGGGGGGACTACATGGGCTTCCTCAAGCCCGACGGCCTCAAGGGGGCGCGGATTGGCGTCGCGCGTAAAAAATACTTCGGCTACAGCCCGGCGACCGATCGCCTCATCGACCAGGCGATTGCCGACATGAAGGCGCAGGGAGCGGTGATCGTCGATCCGGCCGACATCCCCTCAGCCGGGAAGCTCGACGAGTGCGAGTTCCAGATCCTGCTCTACGAGTTCAAGGCCGGTCTGAATGCCTACCTCGGGGCGCTTGGTCCCGGCGCCCAGGTCCACTCGCTGGCGGACGTGATCGCGTTCAATGCCAGCCACGCGGATCGCGAAATGCCGTTCTTCGGTCAGGAGACGATGCTGTCGGCCGAGAAGAAGGGACCGCTGACGACGCCGGCGTATCGAACGGCGCTGACGACGTGCCGGGCGCGCTCGCGGGCGGGCGGCATCGACGCGGTGATGACCCGGCTGAAGCTCGACGCCATCGTTGCCCCCACCGGCAGCCCCGCGTGGCCGACCGATCTGGTCAACGGCGATCATTTCCTGGGCGCGAGCTCGACCCCGGCGGCGGTGGCCGGCTATCCGAGCATCACGGTGCCGGCCGGCCTGGTGCAAGGGCTGCCCGTGGGAATCTCGTTCATCGGCCGCGCCTGGAGCGACGCGCAGCTTATTCAGTACGCGTTCGCCTACGAGAAGGCCAGCCACCGCCGCAGTCCGCCGCAGTTCAAGCCGACGCTCGGCCTCGAAGGGCGGTAAGCGCGTCGAGCTCCACCTTGACGACCGCTTTCTTCAACCGGCCGTCGCCGGCGAGCGGCGCATGCGCGTCCTCGGGATAGAAGATGGCGAAGTGCCGCGGCGGAATCACGAGCCAGGTCTCCGGCTGATCGCTGAAGAAGCCGACGTCCCGATCGGCGGCGAACGGTCCGTCCTCGCTGCGGCACTGCTCGAGCGGCCGCCAGCCGATGTGCTCGGTTCCCGAGACGGTGAGCTGGATGTCGATGTAGCGGCGGTGGGCTTCGAGGCGGGCGCCGGCGCGGCCGCGTCCGTCGGGCTCGTCGATCAGCACGAAGAGACGCTCGCCGTCGAGCTCGACCCGTCCGGGCGGCAGGCTGGCGAGGTCCGCGGTCTCGAGAAAATCAAACGCGGCGGCGAACGCCGGGTGCAGGGCGCGATAGCGCGCAGTCCGGGTCAACACATCCAGAATCATCCAGCTCTCCTCAGCAGGTGCGCCCGCGGCGTCAGCGGCGGGAAGGGAACGAGCGCGCCGCTCCGGCGTCGGTTGATGGCGGTGGTCATGGGAACAGTGCCTCGGTGCGCCACCCATTGCCGTCCAGGATATACACCAGGCGATCGTGGAGGCGATCGCTCCGGCCGTGCCAGAACTCGACCCGCACCGGCACCAGCCGGAAGCCGCCCCAGAACGGCGGCCGTTCCACCGGCCGGCCGTCGAAGCGCTGTTCGATCTCGCGATAGCGCTCTTCGAGGACCGCGCGCGCCGGCAGGACGTCGCTCTGGCTGGACGCCCAGGCGCCGATCTGGCTGCCGCGGGGACGCCCGGCGAAATAGGCATCCGACTCGTCGTCCAGCAGCCGCTCGACGCTCCCTTCGATGCGAATCTGTTCCTCAAGTGAGGGCCAGTGGATGCAGAGCGCGGCGTGCGGGTTCTCGGTGAGCTCGCGCGCCTTGCGGCTGTGGTAGTTGGTGAAGAACGCGAACCCGCGTGCGTCCGCGCCGCGCAGCAGCACGATGCGCACCGATGGCCTGCCGCGGCGGTCGGCGGTGGCGAGCGCTACCGGCGCGGTGTCGAGCTGTTGCGCTGCGGCGCGTGCGGAGGCCTCGATGAATGCGGCGATCGGGTCGGCGTTGGGCATCGGATCATTATGAGGCTTCGCGGCGCGCGGCGGACCAGGGCTTCGTCGCGCCCCTACCGCGCCAGGTAAATCGCGCCATCCGCACGTCCGCCGCGTGCGGAAACGCCGCCAGCGACTGTGATTCGAAGCCGTCGGCCAGTTCGGCGTCTGAGAGCATCCCTCCAGTGTATGATGGCGGCAAGGCCGGATGAACCGCCTCACTTTCCACGACCGCCGTCGCCCCGATCGACCGAAGAACGGCGACCGGCGAACCTGTCCCGGCTGCGGCCAGCCCGGCTGCGAATTCAACGCCTGCTACCGGTTCGGCGACGGCACCATTCCGATCTGGGTCTGCGACGTGCCCGCCTGCTCCTACCGCGAGGTGCTCCGTCGTCCGCTGTCGCTGGGGACCCCTTCGTCCCAGGCCACCGTGAGCGAGGCCAAAGAGGTGCAGGCGAGGGCGCGACGGACGATCATGCGATCGGCCGCCCGGGCCGCCCGCGCGCGGCGCCACATCGCCGACAGCACGACGCGCTTATTCAAGAGCCGATGACGGCGTCTGCGGGGCCGCCAGCCGCGTAGAATGAGCCGTGCCGGGGTGGCGGAACTGGCAGACGCTCGGGACTTAAAATCCCGTGACCGCAAGGTCGTGTGGGTTCGATCCCCACCCCCGGCACCAATTTTTATGCGGGTATTTTACGGTTCGTCTTCCTACCTGCTGAGCTAGCGCTAACCGTTGCGCTAACCTTTTTTTTGAAAACCCTTGCCCTCCGCCGCTGCCGCAGCAATCCGGTGGCTTTCGCTGTCAGTGTTCCCGCCGCCCGCCCCCGGATAGCGTCTCGCGACAGAAGCCCCTGCACCCGCGCCTGGTGGACGCGATCGCGCGCCACGCTATAGGGCACGCGCAGCCGTCGAGCCGTGGTGGCCAGTGGGGCGTGATCCTGAGCTTCTACGCACCTGACATACAGGTCGGCGGCGACCGCGAGCCGGTGGAGGACCGCGGCGCGCCGCCGCGGACTCGTGTCCAGCCGCTCCGGCTCCGACACCCCGAACTCGCCCCACAATCCCTCGGTGGCAAAGGGATCGGTGCGTCGCGACAGGCCATGCGCCTGCGCGCGCTTCGCTTCGGCC
>JAYTEJ010000221.1:0-2352 GCA_043735365.1 Acidobacteriota bacterium | reverse complement strand
TATCGGGATGCGACAGGTACGGGATCACGGCGTGCTCGATGTCGGCTCCGGCGCGTTCGAGCGCCTCCTTGACGGCGGTGCGCACCCACCAGTCGCGATCGGCCAGCAGGGGAATGATGGAGGTCAGCGTCGCCCGCACACCCAGTGCGGCAATCGCCCGCACCGCGTAGGCCCGGACGTAGGGCACGGGATCGCCCAGGCAGCGCCTGGCCGTCTCCGCCGCCCGGGCCGTCCCCATCCTGCTGAGGGCGTAGAGCCCCGCCTTGCGGACCATCGGATCCGGGTCGGTCGTCAGCGCCTCGATCAGGCCGCTCATCCCCGGCATGTCGTGGCGGCGAATCAGCATCGCGCTCCAGTACCGCACCGGCGCATCGTCTGACGACAGCAGCGGTACCAGCAGGTCGCCGATGTCTTCGGCGGAGCTTTCGAGCGCCGTGGCCACTCGTGAGCGAGGATAGCGGCCGGTCGTGAGCGCCTCGACGAGCAGTTCGGCCGCCCGCCGGTCTTCGATCTCACCGAGCAGCGCGACGGTAGCGCCGGCGACCTCGCGGCTCGAGCCGTTCAGCGCCGCCCGCAGCAGGCGCCAGCTGTCCACCTGTCTGGTCAGCGCCAGCGCGCGCAGCGCGGCAATGCGGCGCGCGCCGCGGGCCCGGCCGCCGGCGACGACCGCGGCCAGACGATCCGGCCCGAGCCGGTGGACGAGCGCTGCGGCGATGATCTGGTGCACGCGCCGCGGCACCGAGGCATCCGAGCCCAGCGCCCAGAGGAGCGGCAGCGGCGCGGCCGCAACCGCCGCGGCGAGCGCATCCTGGCCCGCGGCGCCCGCCGCCAGCCCGGCCTCGACGGCGTCGAGCAGCCGGCGCTGGCGCTCGAAGCCGAGGCGCCGGACGATGACGACGAGCGCCGTCAGCGCGTAGAGGGCCCCGGCGGCCACGCTGGCCCACCAGATCGACGCGGCGCGCAGGCCGGGCATCATCAGAACGTCCGCTCGTAGCCGATCGACAACGATCGGTACTCGAAGGCGGGGTCCTCACGCGCGCGGACGCCGCCAAGCGCGATGAAGTCGCGGGTGGTGAGGCCAACGCGCACCTGGGCGAAGCTGGCGTGAGCGTGCGACGTCCCGGTCGGCAGCGAGGCAATGTCGAAGATCCGGTCGCCATACGCAAAGCCGCCGCTGAGATCGAGGCGCTCGTTCACGGCATAGCCGGTCCGGATGCGGATCGTCGGCGAGGTCCGGCCGGTGCTGGTGTTGTGCGAGAGGTAGAGCCGCGCCTCGACATCGCCCCGCGGGTGGTACCAGGTCAGCGCTGGTTGCGCCTGGTGGACGTCAACCTGCCGAAAGTGGAGGAAACGATAGGCGGCGGAGGCCACCACGGTGCCGACGACCCGGCGGGAGACCTCCACGTCGAGCGAACCGCGGGCGAGGAAGTCCGCCCCTGGGGCGGCGCCCGCACCGCCGCCGATCGTCCAGTCGCCCAGCCGCCGGTAGCCCCTCGCCGCCACGGCGGCATCGGTCAGCGAACCGCGCTGCTGGCGCTCGGCGGAGACGAACCATCCTCCGTCCTCGGGTCTCCTCCAGCCGAGCTGGACGCGGTCGGTCCTCCAGATGTTCCGGAAACCGAAATTGGTGGCGGTCGCCCGATCATGCGAGAAGGCGGCGGACCAGGGGGACGCCGGCGCAGGCTGGGCCTGCGCCGGCGCCTGCGGATCGGGCTGTGCGAAACAGGTCACCGCCGCGGCTAGCTGCAAAGCGAGGATGGCGGGCAGCGCGCCCGGACGACAGCATAACGATCGAACCATTAATTCACCGGGCCTGCGGACAAACCGCCTCCATCGAAACAGCGCGGGAGGCTGTGCCGGATGAGATGCTGTTCTGTTGGTAGGACCCTATTCTAGCTCATGTATGCCCCCGGCGGACAGCGGCCCGGCGGTGACGGCTAGCCGCGCACGGCCGTGAAGATCATCGCCCGGCTGGTGCTCCGGAGCGGCCGCCTCAGGTAGTCGCCGTAGCGGCTCTCGACCTCGAAGCCGGTCAGCCGGAAGAGCAGTTCGACCTCGCGCGGATAGTAGACGTGCGAGGCGAAGTCGCTGACGTAGCGATCGACGGCGACGTTCTTGGCCAGCTTGTCGTACAGGAAGCGGATTTCGGCCCGCTGTTCGTGCGGGATGTATCGCGTCGTCTTGAAGCGCAGTAGCCGCTCGCCGGTGTCCGGATCGCAGGTGTCGACGTCGATCTCGACCGGCGTCCGCGGCGGCGTCTGCATCGAGTCGGCATAGGCCGGCAGGTTCGGCATCACCAGATCGACGACGAAGCGGCCGCCGGGAGTGAGGTTGTCGTGCGCGCGCCGCCAC
>JAYTEJ010000220.1:0-3378 GCA_043735365.1 Acidobacteriota bacterium | reverse complement strand
ATGCTCGCCGGTGCCCCCTTCGTGGCCAACGCCAAGGTCGTCGGCATCGTCGACGGCGAGTCGCGCGGTCCGAAGATCGTGGTGTTCAAGAAGAAGCGGCGCAAGGGCTTCCGCAAGACCCGCGGGCACCGCAGCACCTACACGCGCATCCGCGTGACCGACATCGTCGGGTAAGCGAGAATCATGGCTACAAAAAAGGGACAGGGCAGCTCACGTAACGGCCGCGACAGCAACGCCCAGCGGCTCGGCGTCAAACGCCACGACGGCAACGTTGTCACGGGCGGGTCGATCCTGGTCAGGCAGCGCGGACGCAAGTTCCGCCCCGGTCTGAACGTCGGCCTCGGCAAGGACGACACGCTGTTTGCGAAGGTCGACGGCACGGTCAAGTTCGAGGACCACGGCGCCCGCGGGCGCGTCATCAGTATCGTCCCGCTCGAGGGCTAGTGGCGAGGCCTGACGGCGCGCGGGGCGCCAGCCCCGTGTGCACCCTGTGTTCGTAGACGAAGTCGACATCCACGTCGTCGCCGGCCACGGCGGGCGCGGCGCCATGGCCTTCAGGCGCGAGAAGTTCGTGCCCCGCGGCGGGCCGAGCGGCGGCGACGGCGGTCCCGGCGGTTCGGTCTATCTGGTCGCCCAGGCCAACCTCAATACGCTCCTCAATTTCCGCTTCCAGAAGATCTTCTCGGCCGGCCGCGGCGGCCACGGCGAGGGATCGAACCGTACCGGGAAGAACGGCGCCGACATCGAGCTGGCGGTGCCGATCGGCACCATGGTCTACGAGAAGCAGGACGAGACCTACGTGCAGATCGCCGACCTCACCGTCGAGGGGGAGCGGGTGCAGCTCGCCAAGGGCGGGCTGGGCGGCCACGGCAACGCCTCGTTCGCGACCTCCACCAACCGCGCGCCGCGCCGGACCCAGCCCGGCCTGCCCGGCGAGGAGAAGGACCTGCGGTTTCACCTCAAGCTGCTCGCCGATGTCGGGCTGCTCGGGTATCCGAATGCGGGCAAGTCGACGATGATCGCGCGCATCTCCGCGGCGCGGCCGAAGATTGCCGACTACCCGTTCACGACGCTGATTCCGAATCTCGGCGTGGTGGGGTTGTCGGGCGAGCGATCGTTCGTGGTGGCGGATGTGCCGGGGCTGATCGAGGGCGCGCATGAGGGGCATGGGCTGGGACATCGATTCCTCAGCCATCTCGAGCGCACCAAGGTGCTGGTGCACCTCGTCGACGTCTCGTCGCTGAGCGGGCGGGACCCGGTCAAGGACTACGACGTCATCGTCCGCGAGCTGGAGCTGTTTCCGGGGCGTGATGCGTCCGGGGAGCGGCTGGCACAGAAGCCGGTGATTGCGGCGGCCAACAAGATCGATGCGCTCGACGAACCGGAGCGGCTGGAGCGGCTGCAGGCGCATCTCGATGGACTGGGGATTCCGCTCTATAAAGTGTCGGCGGTGTCGGGTGAGGGCGTCGAGGCCCTGCTCGAGGCGGTGTGGCAGAAGGTCGCGGCCTCGCGGGTCGAGCCGGCGCTCGTCGCCGACGGAGATGACCCCGCGACCGATCACGCCGGGAGCCGCCTGACGGAATGAAGCCCGCCGGCCGCATCGGATTGCTGGGCGGCACGCTCGACCCGATCCACATCGGGCACGTCGAGACCGCGCGCGCGGCACGCGGCGCGCTCGACCTGGAGGAGGTCATCGTGCTGCCGTCGCGGGTGCCGCCACACCGGCAGATACAGCCGATCGCGTCCGGCTATCACCGGTTCGCGATGTGCGCGCTGGCGGTGAACGGCGTCGAGGGGCTGGCGGCCAGCGACCTCGAGCTTTCGGCGCCCGGACCTTCCTACACGGCTGACACCCTGACACGGTTCCAGGAGCGTTCGGGAGTGGACCGATCGCAGATTTTCTTCATCACCGGCGCCGACGCCTTCGCGGATATTGCCACGTGGCACCGGTATCCCGAGGTCCTGGACCTGGCCAATTTCGTGGTGGTGTCGCGGCCGGGATTCCCTGCGGGACGCATGCGGGAGCGGCTGCCGGCGCTTGCCGCCCGGATGACGGCGGCGGATTGTCTGAAGCCCTCGACAACCGCCGGACCGGGTATTTTCCTGGTCGACCTCCCGACGCCGGATGTCTCCTCGACGGAAGTGCGCCGGCGGCTCGCCGCCCGCGAGGCGCTGGACGGGCTGGTGCCCGCGGCGGTCGAAACACATATTCATCAACACGGGCTTTACGCGGCGGCTCCGGGAGCGCCGGCGGCGAATCACTTGCATGGCCAAAACTGAAAAACGGCGGATCGCGACTGGCGGCAAACACCGTCTGACCGGGGAGGTCAGCAAGGCCGTTCGCGCCGCGCTCGACAAGAAGGCGGCCGACGTCGTGGTGCTCGACCTGCGCGAGACGCCGGCGTTCACCGACTTCTTCGTGCTTTGCTCCGGCAACAGTCAGCGCCAGGTCAAGGCCATCGCCGACGGGATCGAGGACGCGCTGCGGACGGCGAAGATCCGGCCGGCGCACGTTGAAGGCTACGAGCGCGCGGAGTGGGTGCTGATGGACTATTTCACGTTCATCGTCCACGTCTTCACCCCGCAGACGCGGACGTTCTATTCGCTCGAGAGGCTGTGGGGTGACGCCGAGCGCATCGAAGTTTCCGACGAGGAGCCCGCGGCCCCGACCGCCTGACGCTAGCGCGCCGACGGCGCCGCGCCCGGCCGCGGCCCGCCTGCTGCTCGACGCGGCGCTGGCGCTGCTGCTCGCCCCCTGCTGCGCGGCGTGCGGCGCCTCCCTCGACTACCCGACCCGCGGCAGCGTCTGCGCGGCGTGCTGGGCGGCCATCGCGCCCATCGTGCCTCCTCTCTGTGCGGCCTGCGGCGATCCGCTGCCCTCCTGGCGGGTCCTGACCCCATCCCCCTGCGACCGCTGCCGGCGTTCGCCGCGGCCGATCCGTCTGGCGCGGGCGATCGGCCCCTACGAGGGGGCGCTGCGCGCGATCGTGCACGCCCTGAAGTATGGCGGGCGGCGGTCGGTGGCCCCGGCGCTGGCGGCGCGGCTCGCCCTCGCCGGCCGGGCGGTGCTCGACGGCGCCGACGTGCTCGTGCCGGTGCCACTGCATCGTTCGCGGCAGCGGCGGCGGGGGTTCAACCAGGCGGAGGAGATTGCCCGGCACCTGCCGTTGCCGGCGGTGCGGGCGCTGGCACGCGTCCGGGCGACGCCGTCGCAGACCGACTTGCCGGCGGAGGCGCGCCAGGCCAACGTCCGCGGCGCGTTCCGGGTCGCGCGCGCGGCTCGGCTCGGCGGCGCGGTGGTGGTGCTGGTGGACGACGTCAGCACGACCGGGGCGACCCTCGACGCCTGCGCGCGGGCGCTGCTCGACGGCGGGGCGC
>JAYTEJ010000219.1:0-4075 GCA_043735365.1 Acidobacteriota bacterium | reverse complement strand
CGAGCACCACCCGCTGCCGCTGCGCCGTCGGGTCGGGCAGCGGGATCGCCGACAGCAGTGCCTGCGTATAGGGGTGAGCGGGAGCGGCGAACAGCGTCTCGGTCGGCCCCAACTCGACAATCCGCCCCAGGTACATCACCGCCACCCGGCTGCAGATGTGGCGCACCAGTCGCAGGTCGTGGGCGATGAGCAGGTAGGTCAGCTTCAGCCGCGCCTGCAGATCCATCAGCAGGTTGACGACCTGCGCCTGCACCGAGACGTCGAGCGCCGACACCGGCTCGTCGGCGACGATCAGCGACGGGTTGAGCGCCAGGGCCCGCGCCAGCCCGATGCGCTGGCGCTGGCCGCCGCTGAACTGGTGCGGATAGCGCGCCAGCAGCGACGCGTCGAGCCCCACCAGCTCGAACAGTTCAGCGACGCGCGCCCGCCGCTCCGCCCGGTTGCCGATGCCGTGGATGACGAGCGGCTCCTCGACGATCGTTCCCACCCGCATGCGCGGGTTCAGCGACGAGTAGGGATCCTGAAAGACGATCTGCATGTCACGGCGCGCCTCGCGCAGGCGCGTCTTCGAGAAGGCGAGCACGTCTTCGTCCTTGAAGCGGACCTCGCCGGAGTCGGGCTCGATCAGCCGCAGGATGCACCGCCCGGTGGTGGTTTTGCCGCTGCCCGACTCGCCCACCAGCCCGAACGTCTCTCCCTCGTCTATCGTGAAGCTGACGTCGTTGACCGCGCGGACCACCGACGGCGGCGCGAACAGCCCGCGCGAGCGGCGGAATTCCTTGACGAGATGGCGGACCTCGAGCAGCGGCATCACGCCTCGCCTGCCGGCAGGACCTGGGGCTGCACCGCCGGGCCGTGCAGGTAGCACTTCACCGCGCGGTCGGGAGCGAACGCGGTCGCGCCAGGAGGTGCGGTCTGGCACGGCGCGAATCGATCGGGGCATCGTGGCGTGAACGAGCACCCCGGCGGCAGCTCTCCGAGCGGCGGCACCGTGCCCTGGATGGCGAGCAGCCGCGACCCCGGCGCCCCGCCCGGCATCGACGCCATCAGCCCGCGCGTGTACGGGTGCTTCGGGTCCGCGAACAGCTCCCTTACCGGCGCTTCCTCGACGATCCGGCCGGCGTACATCACCGCCACCCGGTCGGCCATCCCGGCGACGACGCCGAGGTCGTGGGTGATGAGCAGCAGCGCCAGCCCCATCCGCTGCTGCAGCGATCGCAGCAGGTCGAGGATCTGCGCCTGAATCGTCACATCCAGCGCCGTCGTCGGTTCGTCGGCAATCACCACTTTCGGGTTGCAGGCCAGCGACATGGCGATGAGCGCGCGCTGGCGCAGGCCGCCGGAGAGCTGGTGCGGGTAGTCGCGGACGCGCTGCTGCGGCTCGGGGATGCTGACCGCGTCGAGCAGCTCGATGGCTTTGGCGCGCGCCGTCTGCCGTGTCGCCTGGCCGTGGACGCGCAGCGTTTCCTCGATCTGGCTGCCGATGGTGAATACCGGGTTGAGGGCCGTCATCGGCTCCTGAAAGATGAGCGCGATCTCGGCGCCGCGGATCTTCTGCATGGCGCGCTCGTCGAGCGTCCGCAGGTCGGTGCCGCCGAAGAGGATGCGCCCGTCGGCAATCCGCCCCGGGCGCTGCACCAGCCCGAGGATCGACAAAGCGGTCACCGACTTGCCGCTGCCCGATTCGCCCACCAGGCCGAGCGTTTCCCCCGCGGCGAGGTGAAAGCTGACGTCGATCACCGCGGGCACGAAGCGTCCGCCGATGTCGAAGCCGGTGGTGAGGTGCTCGACCGAGAGCAGCGGTGGGAGTTGGGTCTCAGGCATCGATCTCCCGGTGCTCGCCGAACACGGCGCGGAGCGCATCGGAGATCTCTCCCACGGTGGCGCCGGCCTCGACCGCCTGGATGATCGTCGGCACGAGATTGTCCGTCCCGAGCGCGGCGGTCCTGACGGCGTCGACGGCGGCCGACCAGCTGGTCTCGTCCCGTGCCGCGCGCACCTGCCGCAGGCGCCCGATCTGGGCCGCCTCGAGCTCGGGATCGATGGTCAGCGTCTCGATGCCCGCGCCGTCCGCGTCCACTGCGAAGCGGTTGACGCCGACGACGATCCGTTCGCCGCTGTCGATCTGCTGCTGGGCGCGATACGCCGACTCCTGGATGTCGCGCTGGATCAATCCCTGTTCGATGGCCGCGAGCGTACCGCCGGCAGCGTCGATGCGGGCCAGCAGCGCCCAAGCTTCCCCTTCGATTCGGTTGGTCGCCGCCTCGACCGCGTAGGCGCCGGCGAACGGGTCCACAGTGTTGGCGACCCCGGTCTCTGCGGCAATCACCTGCTGCGTGCGCAGCGCGATCCGCGCCGACTCCTCGGTCGGCAGCGCCAGCGCCTCGTCGCGGCCGTTGCAGTGCAGCGACTGCGTCCCCCCCATCACCGCCGCCATGGCCTGGAGCGCCACCCGGACGATGTTGTTGTCGGGCTGCTGCGCGGTGAGCGTGCTGCCGGCGGTCTGGGTGTGGAAGCGCAGCTGCAGCGCCCGCGGGTTGGTGGCGCCGAAGCGCTCGCGCATCAGCCGCCCCCAGAGCCGCCGGGCGGCGCGGAACTTCGCCACTTCCTCGAGGAAGTCGTTGTGAGCGTTGAAGAAGAAGGAGAGCCGCTGCCCGAAGGCGTTGACGTCGAGCCCTGCCGCCACCGCCGCCTCGACGTAGGCGATCGCGTTCGCGAATGTGAACGCCACTTCCTGGACGGCCGTCGAGCCCGCTTCGCGGATGTGGTAGCCGCTGATCGAGATCGTGTTCCAGGCGGGCAGCTCGCGCTCGCAGTAGGCGAAGATGTCGGTGACGATGCGGAGCGAGGCGCGGGGGGGGTAGATGTAGGTGCCGCGGGCGACGTATTCCTTGAGGATGTCGTTCTGGATTGTTCCCGACAGCGCCGCGGCGGCGACGCCCTGGCGGCGGGCGACGGCGATGTAGAGCGAGAGCAGGATGATGGCGGTGGCGTTGATGGTCATCGACGTCGAGACGCGATCGAGCGGCAGGCCGTCGAACAGATCCGTCATATCGTCGAGCGAGTCGATCGCCACCCCGACCCGACCGACCTCGCCGCTGGCCAGAGGGTGGTCCGAGTCGTAGCCCATCTGCGTCGGCAGGTCGAAGGCGACGCTGAGGCCGCTGACCCCCTGGGCGAGGAGGTAGCGGTACCTCCGGTTCGATTCCGCCGCCGAGCCGAACCCGGCGTACTGCCGCATCGTCCACAGCCGGCCGCGGTACATGGTGGGCTGGATGCCGCGGGTGAAGGGGGTTTCTCCAGGAAAACCGATATCGGCGGCGGTGTTTCGGCCGGCGAGCGACGATGGGTCGGCGAAGGGTGGTGTGGGCACGCGTCGTGTTCAGGAACCGGACGTCATTGTAGCAACCACTGTCGCTGGGGCGGCAAGCCATAGGCGGCAGGCGGCTGGACCATTGACAGAGGATCGCCGCGAGCTTACAATGACCATGCGTTCCCGCGCTGCAAATCCTTCATATGAATAAATTTGGCGCCCGATCCCTGCCGCCGCTCCCAGGCTGCAGCCGGGTCCTGCGGCGGGCTCGGCGAATGCCGTGCGTTCGTCCCGGATCGGATCGGCAGACGCTTCCGGTTTCCCAGCTCCGGCGGCGGTGAGGAGGTCCCGAATGGATGACGTGGTGAACCGGCTGGCCCGTGAGCTGTCCGCCGCCATTGCTGCCTCGGTCGCGGAGGATCCGCGGATCGAAGCCTGCCGCGAGCGGGCCCGGGCGGCTGGATTCGAGATGAAAGTAACCCTCGAGGCGGTGATTGGCTTCATGAGCCGCACCGCGCCAGGTGCGCTGGCGAAGGTGACGCCGGCGCCGCAGAAGGCGGCGCGCGCCGCCGAGCGCCGGAGCGTCGAGATGAGCGCCAACGACAAGCGGTTCCTGCGGTCGCTCCGCATTGCCGCCGACGAGACCCAGGAAAAGGAAGTCGAGTAGTTCCCGGCGGCGGCGGCCTGCCGCCGCAATTCCCTTTCGATGCTGAAGATCGAACATTTCGCCTGCAATGTCGCCGACCCGGTGGCGATGGTGGC
>JAYTEJ010000218.1:0-2799 GCA_043735365.1 Acidobacteriota bacterium | reverse complement strand
ATCCAGCCGTCGAACTGGCCGACCGACACCTTCAGCGTGTCTGGCCGCGGTCGTCCGTCCGCCGCTTCGACGCGAACGCGATCGCTGCCGAGATCGGTGATGCGGACGCGGCTGAAATCCGCGACCACGTCGGGCGTGAAGTACGAGGCGGGATCGTGGATCTCGTAGAGCAGCTGCTCGGTGCAGGTGGCCGCCGTCACCTGCCCGCCCGATCCGGCAGGTTTGGTGATGATCGCGGTCCCGTCGGCGTCGACCTCGGCGAGCGGAAACCCGAGACGCGCGAGGCCGGCGACGTCCTTGACGCCGGGATCGGCAAAGTAGCCGCCGGTGATCTGTCCGGCGCACTCGAGCAGGTGGCCGACCAGTGTGCCGCGGCCGGCAAGCGTCCAGTCGTCGAGGCGCCACCCATGGTGCACGGCGATGGGCGCGAGAAACATCGATGGGTCAGCGACGCGTCCGGTGATGACCACATCGGCGCCCCGCTGCAGCGCCTCCGCGATCGGCTCTGCGCCGAGATACGCATTGGCGGAGACGATGTCGTCTCTGGTGACGGCCGCGCCCGTCTCGGCAAGGCGGCTGAAGCCATCGCCGCCGGCGAGCTCGCGGACGTCGTCGCCGGTCACGACCGCGATCGTGAATCCGCCGACGCCCAGGCGGGCGGCCACGCGTCGCACGCAGTCAGCAGCGGCGGGCGGGTTGGCGGCGCCCATGTTGGTGATGATCCTGACGTCCCGCCGCCGTGCTTCGGGCAGGATGGCTGCCATGCGCTCCTCGAGCAGCGGATCGAAGCCGGCCTCGGGATCGCGGGCCTTCACCTGCTGCGCCAGCGCAATGGTCCGCTCCGCCAGGCATTCGAAGACGATGACGTCGAGATCGCCGCGTTCGACGAGCTCGACGGCCGGCTCGATGCGGTCGCCGGAGTATCCGGCGCCGCAGCCGATGCGGAGCGGGCGCGCGCTCACGGTCGCAAGACTCCAAAGAGCACAGCCGCGGCGGTCATCACGAGCGTGGCCGCGAACAGCCATGGCCCGGTGAAGCGCTGATGCTCACCGAGCTCGATGCCTGTCAGTCCGACGACAAGAAAGGTGGCTGGGGTGAGCGGGCTCACCGGAAAACCGGTCGTCATCTGGCCGAGGAGCGCTGCCTGGCCGACCTGCAGCGCGGGGACGCCGAACGCCCCGGCGACTTGGGCGATCACCGGGAGCACGCCGAGATAGAAGGAGTCGGGATCGAACAGCAGACTGAGCGGCATCGACGCGACCGCCAGCACAATCGGGATGTGCGGCGCGAGGTGCGGCGGCACGGCCCCGACCACTGCGTGCGCCATCGCCGCGAGCATGCCGCTTTCCTTCATGATGCCGGTGAACGCCCCCGCCGCCAGGAGCGTCGCCGCCATCGTCAGCGCGGCTGTCGCGTGCGCGTCGATGCGCGCGCGCTGCGCGGCGGGGTCGGCGTAGTTGATCGTCAGTACCAGCGCGGTGCCGATCATGAACATCACCGCCGGATCCACGGTGCCGGCAATCATGACGGCCATGATCGTGACCGTAATCAGTCCGTTGATCCACACCAGCCGCGGCCGCCGCAGCGCCAGCTGCTGGTCCCTGGCCTGGCTCAGAGGCGCAGACGTCGGCCCGACCGTGCTCTGGTCGCGCTCAACTCCTCCGTGGCCATGCCTTTGATCGCGCTCGACGCGGCGGCCGAGGTACCACGCGACGCTGAAGACGAAGACGAGGCCGACCAGCTGCACCGGCACGAGCGGGCGGAACAGCTCCGCGATGGGGATGTGCAGCGACGCCGACGCGCGGATCATCGGCCCCGTCCAGGGCAGGAAGTTCACCCCTGCCGCCATCGACACGACGCACGCCAGAACGCGGCGATCGATGCGAAGGCGGTCGTAGAGGGGCAGCATGGCCGGGACGGCGACCAGGAAGGTGACCGCGCCGGACCCATCGAGGTGGACGAGCAGCGCCAGCAGCGCCGAACCCACGACCACGCGCGCCGGCCGCGCGCCGACGGCGCGCAGGATGGCGTTGATGACCGGCTCGAGCGTCCCGGCGTCCGTGATGATGCCGAAGTAGAGGATGGCGAACACGAACATCGCTGCGACCGGCGCGATTTGCTGCAGGCCGGAGACGATGAACTTCGCGGTGGCAAGGCCGCAGCCGGCCGCGAGGGCCGCGGCAAAGGGCACGGCTATCAACGCGACCAGCGGCGACGCCAGCCGACTGACGATCAGGACGAACAGCGTCGCCACGGTCACAAAGCCGAGTAGCGCCAGCACGGGATCAAAGATCCATTACCGCGTCTCGAACGTCATGCGATGTGCGGGGCACGACCCGCTCAGCACGAGCGCCAGCAGCGATCGTCTCTTCATCTTTCTCTCCGTTTCGGATACTCTTCAGCCGCAGTCAGGGAGCACGGCGATATGTCGGACCTCACGATATCAGTACGACGCGCAGCCGTTCTGGCGGCGGCTCTCGCCGCGACGATCGGAGCGGTCGCCGCTGTCGCGCAAGTCAAGACCAACGTGCCCGACGTCGTCGCGGGAGCTCGGCCCGCGATCGTCGAGCGCATCACCATTCACGGCAAGGCTCTGGAAGGCAATCTCGAAGGAGACGCCGTCGATCGCGACGCCATCGTGTTTCTGCCGCCAGGCTACACCCAGAACCGCACGCGCCGCTTTCCCGTCGTCTATGCGCTGCATGGGTACTCGATTGGTGCGGAGCAATGGACGCACGAAATCCACGTGCCGCAGACGATTGAGGGGGCGTTTGCCTGGGGTGCGCACGAGATGATCGT
>JAYTEJ010000217.1:0-2770 GCA_043735365.1 Acidobacteriota bacterium | reverse complement strand
CGCGGTTGTCGGCGGGCTGACCTTCATCGCGCACCGGCGCCTGCCCTACCGGCGCATGCTGGTCTTCACCGGCCTGATGCTCGGGCTGGTCCTCCTGGTCATGGTCGGCGAACAGGTCCAGGAGATGCAGCTGGCGCGCTGGCTCCCGACGACCGAGGTCGGCTATCTGCAGCGGGTGATCCCGGACTGGATGGGGCTGTGGTTCGCGGTCTTCCCGACCGTGGAAAGCCTCGGCGCCCAGGTGCTCGCCGGCGCCCTGGTGGTGGGCTCGTATTTCCTGGCGCGGCCCGGGCGCGGCCAGGCGCTCAAGACCGCCTGAACAGCGCTCCAGCCGCCACTTCGGCCCGCGCCCGGCGCGCCCCCCTTCCCCGAGGCGCTGATGTAGAGATGGCGCAGCGTCTCTGTCGCACCTGGCTCCGTTCCCTGCGCTGTCACTGTCCCGACCGCGCAGATCATGAGCAGCAGCGCCGCGCAGACCGTGGTGCGCTCCATGGTGAGGAGCCTGATGGCATCCGGGAGACACGCGCAAACGGATAGCGCACCCCGGTAGGCTATGATCGGCTCACCCTATGACGAGTGCCATGCGCCCGCGTTCCTCCTTCCGCCGCCTCGTGCTCGCGCTGCTGCCGCTCGCCGCTGCCGCGGTATCCGCCTGCGGTGCGAGCTCCCCGACCTCCCCGTCGACCTCGGTCGGGTTGGACGTCCCCTACAGCCAGAGCGATCTGACGGTCGGCGCCGGCACCGAGGCCGTCAGCGGCCGGCGTCTGGCGGTCAACTACACCGGCTGGCTCTACGATCCCGCGCGGCCGGATCACAAAGGCCAGCAGTTCGACTCCAGCAGCGGCCGTGGGGCCTTCAGTTTCACGCTGGGCGTCGGCCAGGTGATCCGGGGCTGGGACCAGGGCTTCACCGGCATGCGCGTCGGCGGCACGCGGCGTCTCGTCGTCCCGCCCTCGCTCGGTTACGGCGCCGCCGGCAACGGCCCCATCCCCGGCAACGCCACGATGGTGTTCGACGTGGAACTGCTGGACGTCCAATAGTGTGGGCGCGGCCGCCTGCGAGCGCACTGCGCTTCTGAGCGTTCATGGGTGAGAGACCCCTCGTCCTCGTGCTCGACGACGACGCCGCCGTGCGGACGGCGATGGGGCGGCGGCTGCAGGCCTACGGGTATGCGGCCGCGCCCGCCGCGACACTCGACGCCGCGCGCGCGATCCTCGGCACGATGCGGATCGAGGCGCTGATTCTCGACGTCAACCTCGACGCCGGCGAGAGCGGGCTCGAGCTGCTGGAGACGATCCGGGCGCGCCAGGAGTTCGATCAGGCCCCGATCCTGGTGTTCACCGGCAGCTTCCTCTCCGACGCCGAGCAGGCGAACATCCGGCGCCACCGGGCGTTCCTGTTCCGCAAGCCCGAAGGCTTCGACGCGCTCATCAAATTCCTCGACACGCTGACCGGGCGCGATCAGGCGCACTGACGCTCCGGCTCAGTCGGCTTCAGGGTCGTTTCGCGCTACAATAGCTGTTTCCCCCCGGTCGGTCGCACGCTGCTGTCGGCCTGGCGCACCGTCTTCCCCGCGGCGGGAGGCGTGTCCGGGAGCCCAGGATCTATTCATGATTTCAGTCACCAGCGTTTCCATGCGGTACGGGTCGAAGGTGCTCTTCGACGACGTCGCCACGACCTTCTCCGCCGGGCGCCGCTACGGCCTGACCGGGCCGAACGGCGCCGGCAAGTCCACGTTCATGAAGCTGCTGACCGGCGAGCTGCCGCCGCAGCAGGGGACGGTCGCCCGCCCCGCCAAGCTCGGCGTGCTGCGGCAGGACCAGTACGCCTTCGACCGCTTCCGCGTCATCGACACCGTCATCATGGGCAACGCCCGCCTCTGGGCCGCGCTCGAGGAGCGCGAGCGCCTCTACGCGCTGCCGGAGATGACGCACGACGACGGCATGCGGCTGGGCGAGCTCGAGGGCATCGTCGGCGAAGAGGACGGCTATACGGCCGAGAGCGACGCCGCCATCCTGCTGCAGGGGCTCGACATTCCCGACGAGCTGCACGAACGCACCATGGGCGAGATCCAGGGCGGCCAGAAAGTGCGCGTGCTGCTGGCGCAGGCGCTGTTCGGACAGCCGCAGGCACTGCTCCTCGACGAGCCGACCAACCACCTCGACCTCGATTCGATCCACTGGCTGCGCGAGTTCCTGGTGCGCTATTCGGGAACGCTGATCGTCATCTCGCACGACCGGCACTTCCTCAACTCGGTGTGCACCCACATTGCCGACATCGACTACCAGACGATCATCACCTACACCGGCGGCTACGACGACATGGTGATGGCCAAGACGCAGATCCGCTCCCGCATCGAGTCCGAGAACGCCCAGCGCGAGAAGAAGATCCTGCAGCTGAACGACTTCATCGCGCGCTTCGGCGCCGGCACGCGCGCCAGCCAGGTCACCTCGCGGCGCAAGGAAGTCGAGCGCCTGGAGACGACGGCGCTGGCGCGGTCGAACATCCAGCGCCCCTACATCCGCTTCCAGATGAACCGCCCGTCCGGGCGCACGGCCATGGAAATCAAGGGCGTGAGCAAGGCGCACGGCGGCGCGCCGGTGATCGCGGATTTCAGCACCATCGTCAACCGGGGGGAGAAGATCGTCCTGGTCGGCCGCAACGGCGCCGGCAAGACGACGATGATCCGGGCCCTGCTCGCGGACACGCCGAATCTGCCGCCGGCGCCGCAGGACCTCGACGCCGGCAGCGTCCGCTGGGGGCACGAGGT
>JAYTEJ010000216.1:0-2851 GCA_043735365.1 Acidobacteriota bacterium | reverse complement strand
ACGGCGCTGTCGGTCTGGTGGAGGGCTTCGAGCTGCCGGGCGATGCCGAGCCGCGCCTGGACCTCGCTCAGCAGCGGCAGGTTGACGCGCTGGTCCTCGGCGGCGGCCAGCAGCACCCGCCAGGCGGCGAGACTGGCGGTGATGTCGTGCCGGTAGTCGTCCTCGATCTCGGCGGCGCGCGCCAGGAACAGGGGATTGCCGGGATAGCGTTCGTGCAGGCTGTCGAGCAGGCGCAGCGCCCGGGCGGTGTCGTCCTCGTACCAGAGATAGATCACATGGAGCTGGTAGTCCGCCTCCCCCTGCAGCAGCCGGCCGCGGTTGCGCGCGCGCCGCATCTGCTCGAGCCCCTCGGTGCGATCCCCCCCGGGCAGCAGCAGCAGGAAGCGGAGGAATCGGGCCGCCGCCGGCGCGACGTCGGCATAGTAGCGGTAGAGTCCGATGCCGAAGTAGGCATCGTCCAGATCCGGATCGAGCGCCACCGCGCGCTCGAGCGCGTTCTTGATTTTGCCGCCGTCCCGTGCCGCCGCGAGCTTCTCGTCGCGCAGCACCCGCCACTGCACCCGGGCGCCGTAGGCGCCGCCGAGGTAGAACCAGGCCTCCGGATCGTCCGGGGCGCGCTCGGTCCAGGCCTCGCTGGTGCGGATGGCGCGCTCGACGGCGGCGCTGAAGTCGGCATCGAGCGCGCGGCTCTCGGGATCGAGCAGGATGCGCCACCAGATCGCGGTGGCGTTGAGAACGTTGCAGGCCTCGACCGGCGCCGGGCCGCAGGCGCGCCGCAGCTCGGCGTCCACCTGGTCGAACCTGGCGTCGAGGATGGCCTCGTAGACCCGGGACAGCGCCTCGACGCCGCGGATGTCGCGCGCCGCGGCCGGCGTCGCCGCCAGCGCCACCAGGCAGAGGAGCGCGCTCCGCCAGGGCGTCGCGATCATGTCAGGCTGGTGCGCAGCTGCTGCTTGTCGGCGTGGCGTTCGAGCGCGAGCGCGATCAGGCGATCGAGCAGCTCCGGGTAGGACACCCCGCTCGCCGCCCAGAGCTTGGCGTACATGCTGATGGTAGTGAAGCCGGGGATGGTGTTGACCTCGTTGACGAAGATCCGCCCGTCGCGCCGCGACAGCAGGAAGTCGACCCGGGCCATGCCGGCGCCGTCGATGGCGCGGAAGGCGCCCAGCGAGAGGCGGCGGATCTCCTCGGTGGCCGGCCCGTCGAGCGCCGCCGGAATTTCCACCCTCGAGGCGTCGTCGAGGTACTTGGCCTCGTAATCGTAGAACTCGCGGGAGGGAATCACCTCGCCGGCCACGGAGGCCTCGGGGTCGTCGTTGCCGAGCACGGCGCACTCGATTTCGCGCGCCTCGGGGACGGCCGCCTCGATCACGATCTTGCGGTCGAACTCCCCGGCCAGGTCGATCGCCTCGACCAGCTGCGGGCGCGTCTTGGCCTTGGAGATGCCGACGCTCGACCCGAGGTTGGCCGGCTTCACGAACAGCGGATAGCCGAGCGCCGTCTCGATCGCCGCCGCGGCGGCGTCGCGCTGCCGCTGCCACTCGCCGCGGAGCAGCACCCGGTAGGGGCAGACCGGCAGGCCGGCCGCGGCGAAGACCACTTTCATCACCGCCTTGTCCATCCCGACCGCCGAGGCCAGCACCCCGGCGCCGACATACGGCACGTTGGCGAGCTCGAGCAGCCCCTGCATCGTCCCGTCCTCCCCGTAGGGCCCGTGGAGGACAGGGAAGATGGCGTCGAGGTTCAGCCCGGTGACGACGGCGTGCCCTTCGGACGCCCGATCGCCACGTCGGTCGATGGAGAGAATGGTTTCGGCACCGGGGCCGGCGATGAGGTGGACTTCACGCCCGCTGCGTACCGGCCGCGCCGCCTCGAGCCGGGCGTGCTCGATGACCTCGGCGGCCGAGACCGCCGTCGGCGGCTTGTCGGCCAGCGTCCAGCGGCCGTCCTTCTCGATGCGGATCGGCACCGGTTCGTAACGGGCGCGGTCGAGGTTGGCAAAGACCGCAGCCGCCGAGGCCAGCGACACTTCGTGCTCGCCGGATCGGCCGCCGTAGAGTACGCCCACGCGCAGTCGTTTCACAACCCGAAGGATATAGGAGATGGGACCCTCGCGGAAGCGGGCCGCCGTTCGACTTGCTATGCTTGCAGGCTCGTGCCCGAGCCTTTCGGATTCCGGATCCTGCATCGCGACGGCGGCGCCCGCCGCGGCGAGCTGACGACGCCGCACGGCGTGGTGCAGACGCCGGCCTTCATGCCGGTGGGCACGCGCGCCGCGGTGAAGTCCGTGACCCAGCGCGATCTCGAAGACCTGGGCGCCGAGATGGTGCTCGCCAACACCTACCACCTCTATCTCCGGCCGGGCGACGGCTTGATCGCCCGCTGCGGCGGCCTGCACCGCTTCATGTCCTGGGATCGGCCGATCCTGACCGACAGCGGCGGCTACCAGGTGTTCAGCCTGGCGGCGATCCGCAAGATCCGCGAAGACGGCGCCGAGTTCCGCTCGCACCTCGACGGCTCGCTCCACCTGCTGACCCCGGAAAAGGCGGCGGACATCCAGATGCAGCTGGGGTCCGACATCGCGATGGTCCTCGACGAACTGGTCGGCCCGGCGCCGGGCGGCACGGGCCGCGAGGGGCCGATCCGGTCAGCCGCGGCCGGCGATCCGGTGCGCGAGGCGATGGAGCGGTCGGTCCGCTGGGCGCGGCGGGCGCGCCAGCGGCAGCTGCGCCTGCGGCACGATCCGGGCTCGGTGCCCGAGGTGCTGGTGACCAATCCCGGCCAGGCCCAGTTCGGCATCGTCCAGGGGGGCAGCTCTCCGGCGCTCCGGACCGAGAGCGTCGAGCGCACC
>JAYTEJ010000215.1:0-1822 GCA_043735365.1 Acidobacteriota bacterium | reverse complement strand
AGGAGCTCGTCCGGCTGGCACGGCGGCAGGCGGATCTTCGCGAAGACATCCGCCTGACCCGCATCCATGTCGACGACATCCGCCACAGCCGCACCTGGCGCGTCCTCGAGCGGTATCGCCGGGCACGGCTGCGCGCCGGGCTGAGCGGCGTCGGCCTGACCGCGCTCCAGGCGGCGCTGCGGCGCCGGCGGGTGCATCGGGCGGTGCCCGCGGCGGTGCGCGAACAGCCGCCAGGGGTCAACATCGCCGGCTATCTCGATGCGGAAAGCGGCATGGGTGAAGCGGCAAGGGCCAGCATCCGTTCGCTGACCGCCGCGGGCCTGCCGGTGGCCCTCAACAACGTCCCGTCGCTGCTGCGTACCGGCGACGACAGCTATCGCGCCGCCTTCACCGCGGACAACCCCTACCCGTTCAACCTGGTCCATTTGAACGGCGACAACATGCCCGGCTTCGCGGCCGCGCGCGGGCGCCGCTACTTCCGGAACCGCTACACCATCGGCTTCTGGTTCTGGGAGCTGTCGGCGCTGCGTCCCGACTGGGCACCGTTTGCCGGCTACGTGGACGAGGTCTGGACCGCGACCCGCTTCGTGCGCGATGCGGTGCGCGGCGGCTGCACGGTACCGGTGGTGCGGGTCCCCTTGCCGGTGGTGCTGCCGCAGCTTCCCCCGCTCGGCCGCGCCGCGTTCGGGATCCCCGAGGGACCGCTGGTCTTCCTCTACATCTTCGACGTCTCCAGCCAGACCGAGCGCAAGAATCCGCTGGCGGCGATCCGGGCGTTCCGCCGCGCCGCGCAGCCCCATGGGGACGCGGTGCTGGTGCTGAAGTTCACCAACCCCGAGTACGACCGCGCCGGCGTCCGACGTCTCTACGAGGAAGCCGCGGGCCTCAACGTCGTCTTTCTCGACCGCTACCTCGATCGGCCCGACCTCTGCGCCCTCATCAACACCGCGGACTGCTACCTTTCGCCGCACCGGGCGGAAGGGTTCGGCTTGACGCTGCTCGAAGCGATGCGCCTCGGCAAACCGGTGATCGGCACGGCCTACTCCGGCAACATGGACTTCATGACGCCGGACAACAGCTACCTGCTCGACTACTCGCTGGTGACGCTGACGCGCGACTACGGCCCATACTTCCGCGGCGCCGCGTGGGCCGAGCCAGATGTCGATCACGCCGCCCGTCTGATCCGCGATGTCGCCCTCAATCCGGCGGACGCCGCGGCGCGCGGCGCGCGCGCGTGCGCCGACGTCGAGCGCGACTGGACCCCGGCCGTCACCGGCAAGGCGGTGCGAGATCGCCTCGACGCCATCCGCTCGGGCCGCCGTCTGGAGCTGACCTCATGAGCCCGGCAGGCACCGACAGCCGCGCCCGGCAGGCGCTCGACGCGGCCGGGCGCCTGCGGGAGATCCTGGCCCGGCGGCTCGCCGATGCGCGCATCGAGACGACCATCCTCGAACAGGAAAGCCGCGCCCTCCACGACGAGCTGGCGCTGATGGAACGCTCGGCGGGCCGCCGCCTCTACCTGACCTTCCGCGGCGGCGTCGTCCGCATCGCTTTGGCGGTCCGCCATCCGGCCTGGACCGCCGGCAGCGCGCTGCGTGCCGCGGCGGCCGCCCCCCTCCCGGCAGCGGCGCGCCATGCCGTCCGGCACCTCCGCCGCCGCGCCTTCCCGCTGCGGCTGGCGGCGCCGGTGGCGGAACGGACCGATCAGCCCGACGATTTTCCGGCGGTCCGCTGGATCGGACCAACCCGGGTTCGGCATCACACCCTCGAGGCAGTCCTCTGTCACCCCTCGAGCGCCATCGACTACCGGGTCAGCGTGCCC
>JAYTEJ010000214.1:0-2257 GCA_043735365.1 Acidobacteriota bacterium | reverse complement strand
CCGGTGGTCGGCAGCTCGGATCTCCACGACCTCCGGCAGCTTGGACGGACCTACTCGCTGGTCTTCGCCGAGCGGAATGCCGGCGCGATTTGCCGCGCCATTCGCGAGGGGCGCGTCTCGCTGCAGACCGCTCCGGCACCGGCGACCGAACTGGCGCAGGTGGTGGCGGGAATGACGCGGCGGGGAAAAAAAGCGGCGGCGCCGGCGCCGAAGCTGGCCACCACCTGAGGATCAGGAATCGATTCTGATCAATTCGATGTCGAACACCAGCATTCCCTGCGGGGCGTCGGGGCGATCCGCGTAGGCGAGCGCCGCCGGAATCCAGAAGCGCCGCTTCTCTCCCTCGACCATCATCTGCACGCCCTGGGTCCACCCGGGGATCACTTCGTCGAGGCCGAAGCTCGCGGGCTCGCCGCGTGCGACCGAGCTGTCGAAGCTCTGGCCGTCGGTCGTCCAGCCGGTGTAGTGCACGGTGACGCGCGAGTTGGGCCGCGGATGGCGCGTGCCGCGTCCGGGCGTCAGGACGCGGCTCGCCAGCCCGGTTGCGGTGACGGTGGCATCGGCGGGCGCCGCGGCGACGTCCGCGGGCGCCGGCACCTCGGGTGGCGCGGCCGCCCGGCCGGGATCGACGCGCGAGCACCCGGCGGCGGTCGCGACGGCCAGCGCCGCGATGCAGAGCATGCGAACCATCCGCGTCATCTGATGCCCTTCCGATCGACCGGCGCTACTCGTGCGTCGCACTCGGGCCCCACCATCCCTCGCCCTTGAATCGCTCCTGCAGCTCGAGCCATCGTTTGTGCACATCCTCGGTCTTTTCGAAGTGTTCCGTGGTGACCGGCTGACCCGGCTGCATGATGATGATGTCGAAGCCCGTCCCCGTGCCGCTCGGGCGCATCTCGCAAGTGACGGTCGCGTTTTCGCGGTGGAAAAAGTAGAGCACCGCCCTCAGTATGCACAGGGTCGGGGCCGTTGGTCCCGGATTTCGTCCCCAGGCACTTTGATACTCATACCAAGATACGAGTCAGGCTGTACCAAAGTACCTGGCCCCAAAGATCCCAAAGCTGAGGTTGGCCTGGTTCTCTACAGGTGCATCGCCACCACCACCGCCACCGCCCCCAGCAGCAGCAGCCCGAGGTAGGCAGGCACGGCAAACGCCAGCCAGTCGGTGTATTTCACCCCCGCGGCGGCGGTCACCGCCATCAGCGCGCCGTTGGTCGGGGTGACCAGATCGGTCAGGCCCGCACCGGTCTGATAGGCCAGCACCACCACCTGCCGCGACAGCCCGATCAGGTCCGACATCGGCACCAGCACCGGCATCGTCAGCACCGCCTGGCCGCTGACGCTCGGCACCGGCACGTGGATGGACGCCTGGACGACGATCATCGCCAGCGCCGACAGCGTCGTCGGCAGCGACTGCAGCGGCGTCACCAGCGCGTTCACCAGCGTGTCGATCACCCGGCCCTGGTCGAGGACGACGAAGATCGCGCGCGCGAACCCGATCAGCATCGCCGCGTAGGCCATCGACGAGAAGCCGGTGACGAAGCTCTGCGCGGTGCCGGCGACGCCGAGCCCGCCGATGAGCCCGGCGGCCATGCCCATCGCCAGGAAGAGTGCGGACATCTGATCGAAGTCCCACCCCAGCCGCAGGATGCCGTAGACGAAGACCACGGCCGTCACGAGCACGAGCAGGAGCACGGCGCCACGGGATCGATCGATGCCGGTGGGGTCGCGTCCCGCGTCAGGATCGAAAGGGGTGGCCGCCGCGCCTGGCGCGAGCAGCGCGCCGGCGGGCGCCACCGGCGGCGGCGCCGCCAGGCGCGTTCGCATCGCGTGCCGCCAGGTCGCCCAGATCCACGCGGCGAGCGCAAGGGCGAGCAGGATCAGGCGGAAGCGCCAGCCGGACAGCAGCGGCAGTCCGGCCAGCTTCTGCGCGATCTGCACCTGGAACGGATTGATCGGGCTGAAGGCCGCACCCACCGCCGCGGCGCCGATGCTGATCGCGATCGCGGTGACGGCGTCAAAGCCGAGCGGCCGGGTCACCAGCAGGAGCACCGGTACCAGCGCGATGATTTCTTCGGACATGTTCTCGAGCGCGCCCCCCGCCGCGAAGGCAATCGAGACGATGGGAATGACCAGGGCCTCGCGATCGCGGAGCCGGTGCACCAGCCAGCCGACCGCCTGGCGCAGCGCGCCGGTCTCGTCAACCACGGTGAAGGCGCCGCCGACGAGGAAGACCAGGAAGATGACCGACGCCGCG
>JAYTEJ010000213.1:0-7825 GCA_043735365.1 Acidobacteriota bacterium | reverse complement strand
GCGGTGGTCGGCCGCGCCCGGGAGATCCTCAACGGCCTCGAGCGCGACGAGCTGTCGCGCGGCGGACGGCCGTCGCTGAGCGGCGAGGGCTCGATGACGCAGCGGCAGCTCGGGCTGTTTCAGGCGCCGGCGGTCGAGGCGGAGGACGAGGACGAGGACGAGATCCACCGCCGGCTGCGCGCGCTCGACGTCAATGCCATCACGCCGATGCAGGCGCTGGCGCTGCTGGCGGAGCTCAAGGCGGGAGCCGGAGAATGAGGGGCCGCACCTGGGCGCCGCGGCTCGTCGCGCTGATGCTACTGGCTCCGTCCGCGACCGCCTGCCGGCGTGCCGCGCCCGAGCCTGGCACGATTGTCGTCGGCATGGCGGATGCGGTCATCAACCTCGATCCGCGCGTCGGGACCGACGCCGCGTCCCAGAAGGTGCACCAGCTGCTCTTCAGCACCCTGGTCCGCATCGACGACCAGCTCAAGGTCGTCCCGGACCTCGCCGAGGCGATCGAACAGCCGGACCCGATCACCTACATCGCGCGGCTGCGGAAAGGCGTCCACTTCCACAACGGCCGCGAGCTGACCTCGGAAGACGTCGTCTACACCTTCCGAAGCTTTCTGGATCCGAACTTCAAGGGACGGTCGGGCGCCTACCGCCAGGTCGCCGCGGTGAATGCGCTCGACCAATACAGCGTCGAGTTCAAGCTCAAGGCCCCGGCCGCCTCTTTTCCGATCAACCTGGTGATGGGGATCGTGCAGGCCGGGTCGGGCGCGGCGAACGCGCAGGCCCCGATCGGGACCGGCGCCTACCGGCTGGTGCGATTCGTCGCCGACGACCGCGTCGAGCTGGCGGCGTTCGAGGATTATTACGGCGGCCGCCCCGCCAACGACCGATTGCTCCTCAAGGTGATCCCGGACGACACCATGCGCGGGCTCGAGCTCCGCAAGGGCACGGTGGACATGGTCGTCAACGACCTGTCGCCAGACATCGTCTGGCAGCTGCGCCAGGAGGGGCGGATGCAGGTGGCGACGGCGCCGGGCACCGACTATGCCTATATCGGCATGAACCTGCAGGATCCGGCGCTCAGCCACGTTGAGGTCCGGAAGGCGATCGGCTACGCGATCGATCGCGAGGCCATCGTCCGCTACCTTCGCCGCGGGTTCGCGGCCACCGCGGTCGGCATCGTCCCGTCGATGTCGTGGGCCTTCGAGCCGAACGTCTTCGACTTCACGCACGATCCGGCGGAGGCCGAACGGCTGCTCGACGCCGCGGGGTATCGGGACCCCGACGGCAGCGGTCCGCTGCCGCGGCTGAAGCTGTCGCTGAAGACCTCGACCTCCGAAGTCTACCGGCTGCAGGCGGCGGCCATTCAGCACGACCTGGCGCGCGTCGGCATCGCCCTCGACATCAGGACGTCGGAGCTGCAATCGCTGTCGGCGGACGTGCGCCGCGGCAACTTCCAGCTCTACACGCTGCAGTGGGTCGGGGTGACCGACCCCGACATGCTGCGGCTGGTGTACCACTCGGCGCAGCAGCCGCCGGTCGGGCTGAACCGCATTCACTACCGCAATCCGGACGTCGATCGCCTGATCGACGCGGCGTCGGCATCCGCCGACGAGGGCCAGCGCGGGGCGTTCTACCGGCAGGCGCAGCAGCTGATCGCGGCCGACGCCCCGTATATCAGCCTCTGGAGCCGCACCAACGTGGCGATTTTCCAGCCCGACATCCACGGGGTGACGCTCTCGCCGATTGCCGACTACGGATTCCTTCGCCACGTCTACCGCGATCGGTCACCCGCCTCCGCGGCGCGGTGACCGCCCCGGACCGATGCTGATACGCGCCTCGAGCGACGCCGCCAGCCGCGGCGCGACGGTCCGCTCGCACCCGGGACGCGGTGCCGCGTTCGCGCTGCTGGCGCTGATGGTGGCCCTCGGCGCCGCGCGCGGCCGGGCGCAGGCGCCGTCGCCGCGGCTCGACGATGCGCCGTCGGCCGGCGGGCGCTACGATCCGCGGCTGCGGTTCCGTACGATCAGTACCGCGCGGTTCGACATTCATTTTCACCAGGGCGAAGAGAGGCTGGCGGCGCGCCTGGCGGGAATCGTGGAGGAGGTCGCCGGGGACGTGGACCGGCATCTCGGCGCTCCGCGCGGGCGGGTGCATGTCGTCCTCGTGGACCAGAGCGACCAGTCGAACGGATGGGCGACGGTCTTCCCCTATAACCTGATCGAGCTGGCCGCGGTGCCGCCCGCCTCGCGCGGCACCATCGGCAACACCAGCGACTGGCTGCGGCTGGTCTTCACCCACGAATACACCCACATCGTCCATCTGGAGAAGTCGCGCGGCTGGCTCGGCGGGCTCAGCCGTGTCTTCGGGCGTGTGCCGCTGCTGCATCCCAACCAGTTTCTGCCCGGGTGGCAGGTCGAAGGCATCGCCACCTTCGAAGAGAGCCGCCTGACCGGCGAGGGGCGGGTGCCGGCGGGGGATTTCCGGATGGTGCTGGAGGAGGACGCGGCGGCGCGCCGCCTGCTGCCGCTCGACCGTGCCGGCGGCGGTTTGGTGGACTGGCCGTCGGGCAATGCGCCGTACGTCTACGGCGCCTATTTCCATGACTACCTGGCACGGCGGTACGGCGAGGCGTCGCTGGCGCGGCTGGCCGACGAGACGGCCGGCTCGCTTCCTTACCTCGGCGCCCGCGCTTTCCGGCGTGTCTTCGGCCGGCCGCTCGGCGCGCTGTGGAACGACTTCGAGTCGGAGCGCAGCCTCGCGGCGTCCACCGAGGAGCTCTCGGAGGCGACGCGGCTCACCACACACGGATTCGCGGTTGCGGCTCCGGCGTTTGCCGCCGATGGGCGGCTGTTCTACAGCGTCGCCAATCCCCACGGGTTCCCGGCGCTGATGGAACTGGCGCCCGGACGGACGGCGGCCCGCCGGCTGGGATCGCGATATCACGGCGAGCGTATCGCCATCGCCGGCGAGGAGATTGTCTTCGACCAGCTCGAAGTCGTGCACGACGTCGGGCTGCAATCCGATCTCTACGCGATGCCGATGGACGGCGGGGCGGCGCGGCGCCTGACGCGGGAAGCCCGCGCGGCGGAGCCGGACGTCGCCCCGGACGGCAGGACGATGGTCTGCACGGTGCAGGAGCCGGGGCGGCGGATCCTGGCGACGCTGCAGATGCCTGAGCGGGGACGGACGGTGGTGCCGGTGCCGCTCGTCGCCGAGGCGTCCACGGAGTTCTCGACCCCTCGATTTTCGGCCGACGGCCGGACGATCGCCGCCGAGCGGCGGCGACTGGGCGGCGCCTCGGAGATCGTCCTGGTGGACGCAGCGACTGGGAGCGTCAGGACGCTCGTCGGCGGCGGCCGGGATCGCAAGGCCGGACCGATGTGGCTGCCGGACGGATCGTCGATCCTGTTCGCCTCGGATCGCGACGGGCCGTTCGGGATTTATCAGGTGGATGTCGCCACCGGCGCGACGCGGCGGCTGCTGGGCGCGAGCCGCGGCGCGCAGTCTCCGGCGCTCTCGCCCGACGGCCGCCTGGTGTTCGTCGGCTACACCGCCGACGGCTACGATCTCTTCGCCCTGCCGCTCGCGGCGGCACGATGGTCGGCGTCGACGGCAGGCGCTGATGAGATCCCTCGAGCTCCGCTGCCGCGTCAGGCGGCGGCAGTGCCGAATCGCGCCTACCGCCCGTGGGCGACGCTGCCGCCCCGCTATTGGGTGCCGGTGATCGAGACGCGCCAGGGGCAGGTGCTCGCCGGCGCCGCCACCGGCGGCAGCGATGCATTGGGCCGTCATGCCTATGCGGCCAGCGGCAGCTGGATCATGCCGCGCAATCGGCCCGAGTGGCGGCTCGATTACGCCTACGCCCGGTGGTGGCCGACGTTGTTCGGCTCCGCGTCCGGCACCACCGCAGACTGGCGCGACGGCGACGTCCAGTCGCGTGAGTTCAGCGGCGGGGTCCTGCTGCCGGTGCGCCGGGTGCGCTGGTCGAGCGTGGCGCTGGCGGGCATCCATACGGAGCGCGACCACTTCGCCTGTTCCCCGTGCTTGCCGGCACTCGAGGCGATCCGCACCCGGCGCGACCTGCGACTCGGATGGCTGGCCTCGAACGCCCACGCCTTCGGCTACTCGATCGGCTCGGAAGAAGGGGGAACCGTCGGCGTGACGTCGGAGATCACGAGAGGGCGCGCCGGCGCCGGCCGCCGCGCCGGCGCCGCCACGGTCGATGCGCGTCACTATTGGCGCGTCTTTCCCCGGCACGCGGTGGTGGCCGCCCGGATGGCGGCGGCGGCGACCTGGGGAGATCGCGATCTCGCCCGCGTCTTCGAGGCGTCTGGGGCCGGCCCGCAGAGCGCGGGGTTCGACTTCGGGTCCGCCTCGATCGCGCTGCTCCGGGGATTTCGCGCCGCCGACGTCTTCGGCCGGCACGCCGCCGTCGTCAATCTCGATTACCGTTTTCCAATCGTCTGGCCGCAGCGCGGCGCAGGCACGCTCCCGGTGATGCTTCGCAGCCTGCATGGCGCACTGTTCCTGGATGCCGGCCACGCCTGGGACACCGCGTTCCGGATCGAAGCGGTCCGGCGGTCGTTCGGCGCCGAGCTCTCGGCCGATACCGTCCTCGGCTACTCGCTGCCGCTGACCATCACCGCCGGCGCCGCCTGGCGCGACGACCCTTCGGGCCGCCGCCAGGGCTGGGCCGCCTTCGGCCGCCTCGGCCGCGCCTTCTAGACGCACCACTTCTTTCCTGGCTAAACGATTGATTTGATGGGCTCTATTTGACAGGGTCCCATGGCCGCCGGCTGTCCGGGACCCCGTTGCAGGATCGTTCCTGGGCAATCAATCACTCAGCCCAAAGATGAACGTGGCGCGTCATGTATACAAGGTATACTGCGCCGCGTGGATAAACCCGGACTCTACGAGCAGGCGGTCGAGGCGCTCGAGCGAGGGCACGGCGCCGGGGCGGCCACTCTCCTGATTCGCGCGCTCCGCCAGCCCGGCCTCGGGCGGGATCAGCAGGTCCAGATCCGCTGTGCGCTCGCCGAGGCGTGGCTGCTACAGGACGACGTCCGGCAGGCGACGGAAGCGCTGGGCGCTCCGCCGCAGGGGCGGGAGCGGATCGATCCGGCGCGGCTGTCGGATCTCTGGCGCGTCCACGGCCGTCTCGCGGTGGCGCGCGGCGAGCCCTCCCGCGGCATCGCCTTCCTGACCAAGGCCCTCAAGCAGGCCGAGCGCGCGCACGACTCCCGCGCCATCGGCCTCGCTCACTACGAGCTCGGGCTCTGCTACCGTCAGGTCGGCGAGCGGGCCATCGTCCGCGAGCACATCAACAACGCGGCGTCGGCGCTGCATGCGGCGGGCGATCGCCGTCACCTGGCGATGGTGCATTCGCTCTCGGGCGTGTCGCTGGCGCAGGAAGGCCGGCTGGACGAAGCGATCGCCGCTCTTCGTCAGGCCGAGCGGCTGGCCGTCATCGTCGAGGCGGGCGACGTCGTCGCGACGGTGTGCGGCAACCAGGCCAACGTCGCGCTGATGCAGCACCGCCACGAGCAGGCGCTGTCGCTCGCCGAGCGCAGCGTCGAGCTGCAGGAGCATTCGGGGACGCCGCACGGGTTGGGGGTGGCGCTGGCGTCGCTCGGGCAGATCTGCGTGCGGGTGGGCAACCTGACGCGGGCGGAAGAAGTGCTCAACCGCGCCCTCGACGTCCGCAGTCCGCTGCATTTCATCCGCGAGACGACCGGCGCGGTGTTCGACACGCTGGCGCAGATCCACCTGATTCGAGGGGAGCACGACCAGGCCAGCCGCGCCCTGCTGAAGGCCCGCGAGGCGTACGGCCAGACGCTCGCCAGCCGCTGGTATCAGTGGTCGGTGCGGGCGCTCGAGGCGCGTCTGGCGCTGCGCCGGGGCGATGCCGAGACGGCGCTGGCGGTCGCGTCCGAGGTGGCGGCGGCCGACGACGCGCCGGCGCAGTACGTGCTGCAGGCCGATCTGATCGCCATCGAGGCGCTGCTGGCGCTCGAGCGTACCGACGCCGCGCAGCAGCGGCTCGACGAGATCGCGCCGCAGGTCCAGCCTGGCGCCATGACCGGGACCTGGGGGGAATTTCTGCGGCTCCGCGGCCGCCTCCACGCTGCGGCCGGGCGGGCCACCGACGCGTATCACGACTTCGGACAGAGCGTCAACGTGTTCGATCTGCTCGGCGAAGGATACCAGACGGGCCTGAGCTATCTCGAGCTCGGACGCCTCGCGGCCGCCGCGGGGGCGCGATCGCGCGCCAACCGTTTCCTCACCGCGGCCGCGGCGGTGTTCGAGTCGCTCGGCGCCAGCCCCGATCTCGCCGAGGCCCGCGCCGCGCTGCAGCATGCGCCGAGCACCGCCGCGGTCGGGTACCTCGGGGTGCAGATGGACGGCGACGATGCGCTGGTGCGCCGGATCGTCGACGCCTCGGCGATGCCGGCGCTGCTGGCGCGGGAAGGGGCGACAGCGCTGCTCGAAGCGTGCGACGCCCAGGCGGCCGCGCTGTTCGTGCACGGCGCCAACGGACAGATCGTCCTGCTCTCCGTCGCGGGATGCGATCACGACAGCGCCAGGGCGCTCGCGCAGGCGGCGCTGCGAAGCACCGGCGGCCCTGGCGTGCTGGTGATCGAGGCGATTGGCCGGGCGCCCGAGGGGGCGCGCTTTGCGGTGCTGGCCTCGGCCCGCCCCGTCACCGCTTCGGCGCTGCAGCGTTTCCGGACCCTGGCGGCGGTGCTGCGCCAGGGTTTCGACCTCTGCCTGGCGCGCGAGCGGCCGGTCGAGGGCGCCTCGGGCGCCCTGGAGCGTCCGCTCGAGCCGCTGCTGCCCGGCTTCGTCTGCGCCAGCGCCGCGATGCAGCGGGTCGCGGATCAGATTCAACGGATGCAGGGGAATGACCTGACGGTGCTGATTACCGGCGAGAGCGGGACCGGCAAGGACCTGGTCGCCCGCGCGATTCACGCCGGATCGCCGCGCGCCGAGCACATGTTCCTGCCCTACAACTGCACCAGCGCGACGCGGGAGCTGGCCGACAGCCAGCTCTTCGGGCACCGCCGCGGCAGCTTCACCGGCGCGGTCGCGGACCAGCCCGGCGTGCTGCGCACGGCCGTTGGCGGCACGCTTTTCCTGGACGAGGTGGGCGATCTGCCGCTCGACGTGCAGCCGAAGCTGCTGCGGTTTCTCGAGCAGGGGGAAGTCCTGCCGGTCGGCGACACGCGGCCGCAGCGGGTAGACGTGCGGGTCGTCGCCGCCACCAACGTCGATCTCGAAAGCCGGGTCGGCGAGGGGACGTTCCGCGAAGATCTCTTCTACAGGCTGAGCGTCATCCACATGCACGTGCCGCCGCTACGCGACCGTCGCGAGGAAATCCCGCACCTGAGCACGTTCTTTCTCCGCGAGGCCTGCGAGCGCCTTGCCAAGCCGGGCGTCCGCCTGAGCGCCGACACCCTGGACCTGTTCGACACCTTCCCGTGGCCGGGCAACGTCCGCCAGTTGCGCAACGAAATCCAGCGCGCGGTGGCGATGGCCTCGCCGGCCGGCCTGATCACGCCCGATCTGCTCTCGGCCGCGTTCGGCGCGAAAGGCCTGCCGCTCGACGCCGCCCGCGCCCGCAACCGCCAGCCGACGCTCGCCGCCGCCGTGGAAAAAGTCGAGCGGGACATGATTCAATCGACGCTCGAGCGCGCCGCCGGCAACGTCTCGGAGACCGCCCGCCTGCTCGGCCTCACCCGGCGGGGCCTCTACCTGAAGATGGATCGACTCGGCATCGCACCCGGCGCGGCCGGCACCCGATAATGTCGCAATCCCGACGCATCAATGG
>JAYTEJ010000212.1:0-1891 GCA_043735365.1 Acidobacteriota bacterium | reverse complement strand
GGAAGGGGCGCTGACCGGGCTGCTGGCGGGCCTGTTCGGCGGCATCATCGGCGTGCTGCTGGCCATCCCCGTGGACATGATGATGGGGCCGATGCAGCGGCGCATGCTCGACTGGGTGATGGTCGCCAACCCCGACATTCCCACCGAGACCCGCGACATGTTCCAGCGGTTTGCCACCCCCGCCGCGCTCGCCTTCAAGCTGCTCTTCGGGGTGATCACCGGGGCGGTGTTCGGCATGCTCGGCGGCCTGCTTGGCGTCGCGGTCTTCAAGTCCGACCGGCCGGTGGCCCCTCCCCAGCCCGGCCGCGTCGACATCCTGCCCCCCGAATAGCCCACCCCGCCTACAGTTGCGGTCCCGAACGACCGAAATATTGTTCGAAAAAGCGTGCAATGCTGCTCGATTCCGCGCGGTTCTGCGTCAGCCTGTAGTAAGCTGCTGCGCAATAAGGACTTATTTGTGATGTTGGGGCCCTCTTGCCGGTGGTGCGTGGTCGCGGCGCTGCCGCTGTGGGCCTGCCTTGCAGCGTCGGCCTCCGCCCAGCCGGCCGGCGCGAGGCCGGACGACCTGCCGGTGACGCGGCTTCAGGGCATGGGGAGCGAGGCCGCCTTCATGCCGCCGGCTCCCCAGGCGCCCCAGGGGGATCTCTCCACGCTGCCGGTCACCCAGCTTGCCGACCGGGCAGCGGCGGACCTGGACGGCCCGCGGCGCATCGCGCTGTCGCTCGCCAGGCCGATGCCGCTCCGGGACATGCTGATGCTCCTGGTCAACGGCACGCCGTTCAGCCTGGTCGTCGACGATTCGGTCGAGGGCGCCTTCACCGGCGACCTCAAGGATCTGACGATGCGACAGGCGCTCGAGGCGGTGTTGTTTCCGCGTGGCCTTGATTACGACGTGGAGGGCAGTCTGATCCGCGTCTCGGCGCACAAGCCGGAGACGCGGCTGTTCTCGGTGGACTTCCTCGACCAGCGGCGCACCTGGCAGCGCAGCGGCGGCAGCGGCCCGGAGGCGTCGGTGACGACGTCGGGGGGATCCGATCGCTTGGAGGACGTGACCAGCGGCGTGCGGGCGCTGTTGTCGGAGAGCGGGCGGGTGCACGTCGATCGCGCCGCCGGCCTGGTGCAGGTGACCGATTTCAGCGAGCGCCTCGAGCGGATCGGGGTCTACCTCGAGGCGGTGCAGACGCGGGCGCTGCGGCAGGTGCGCATCGAGGCGCGGGTGTTCGAGGTGACGCTGAGCGACGCCGCGGCGATGGGGATCGACTGGCGGGCGGCCGGCGTCAGGGCATCGCTGGCCGGCGGCGCGTCCGGCGCCCGGGGGACGACCGTGACTGATGCCGGCGCGCTGATGACGGCGCTCGGCGAGCAGGGAGCGGTCGCGATGCTCGCCTCGCCGCAGCTCGTCGCC
The DNA here is from genome assembly GCA_043735365.1 of Acidobacteriota bacterium. Taxonomy (GTDB): domain Bacteria; phylum Acidobacteriota; class Vicinamibacteria; order Vicinamibacterales; family 2-12-FULL-66-21; genus JALZOC01. Next base: position 486 of record JAYTEJ010000212.1, on the reverse strand, counting down.
ATCAACAACGAGCCGGCGTTGATGCGGGTGGGAACGCGCGACGTCGTCTTCGAGACCGTGGCCGCCGCCGGCCGTGCGCAGCGGACGACGGCGTCCGGCACCGTGCTCGAGGGGTTGACGCTGCTGGTGACGCCGCAGATGGCGGGGGACGGCAGCGTTCAGCTCAGCGTCGCGCCGAGCTACGCGGAGAAGACCGGCGAGGTGAAATCGTCCGGCGGCTCGCGGCCGCGGCTGTGGGTGAGCGAAGCCGACACCGTGCTGCGCCTCCGGACCGGCGAGACCGCGGTCATGTCCGGGTTTCTGCGCGAGCGGACGCGGACGAAGCCCGGCGTCGGCCTGGCGAGTTATTTCGGCGCGGAGTCGCACGAGACGGTCAAGGCGGAGCTGGTGATTCTACTGACGGCGACGGTGCTCCCGCCAGGGAACAGCGCCGCCCGCCGGTGACCCGCGGCAGCGCAGGAGAGGAGCGCGCAGCATGCACGAGGA
>JAYTEJ010000211.1:0-2908 GCA_043735365.1 Acidobacteriota bacterium | reverse complement strand
CTGCGGGCGCAGGCGGCCTCGGCGCGGGGGGCGATCGAGCGCGCGGTCGCGGCGCGGACGCACCTGGTCGATTCGGTGGACGAGCGGCGCGACCTCAACGCGCAGCTGACCGGCGAGCTCGAAGCCGCGCAGAAGCGGCTGCAGGGCGCCATCGCCCAGATGGGAGCGGGGCGCACGGCGGCCGCGGCGCTGCCGCTGCGGCCGTTCAAAGGGGCGCTGCCGTGGCCGGCGGCGGGGATCGTGACCGGCCCGTTCGGACGAAGGAAGGCGGGAGCGGCGGGCCTGCCGCGGACCGGCATCGACCTGTCGCTGGCCGAGGGTCTGCCGGTGCACGCGGTGCACGAGGGGGTGGTCGCGTATGCCGATCAGTTCATCGGCTATGGCACCCTGGTGATCCTGGATCACGGGGACGGGGCCTATTCGCTCTATGGCTACCTGTCGTCGGTCGACGTCGCCAAGGGCGATCGGGTCGAGGCGCAGACGCGCCTCGGGGCCACGGGGCGCAGCCCGGGCGGCAACCCCGCCCTCTACTTCGAGCTCCGCGTCGACGGTGCGGCGGTGGATCCCTTACAATGGCTGAAGCGATGATCGCCCCGACCCGCGGGGCCCGGTAATTCCCATCCGAGGCAGGCTCTGGCTTCATGACCACGAAAACCCGTCTGTCGGTCCTTCTCCTTTCGACACCGGTACTGGCCTTCGTGGTGGTCGGCGGCCTGATGGGCAGCGCCCCGGCGGCGCGGGGGGACGACACCTTCCAGCACCTCCGGGTGTTCCAGGATGTGGTCTCGCTCGTCCTCAACAACTACGTCGAGGAAGTCAAGATCGACAAGGCGATGGAGGGGGCGCTCAAGGGGCTCGCGGACGGCCTCGACCCGGACAGCGCGTATCTCGACGCCAAACAGGTGGCCGCGGTCGAGGCGGGAGCGGCGCTGCCCGAGGGCGATGTCGGCCTCGAGCTGACGCGGCAGTACTACCTCCGGGTGATCTCGGCGCGCGACGGCTCGCCGGCGGCGGCGGCGGGGCTCGAGACCGGTGATTACGTCCGCGGCATCGACGGCAGACCCACCCGCGACATGTCGGTGTTCGAAGGCACGCGGCTGCTGCGCGGACAGCCGGGGTCCACGGTGGTGCTGACGATCATCCGCGGCAACGCCGCCGATCCGCACGAGGTGACGCTGGTGCGCGGGACGCCCGCCGGGGCCCAGGTGACCGGACGGCTGATGCCGGTGACCGCGGCGGCCGACAGCGGCGCCGGCGCGGCGAAAGCGACCGCCGGCTACATCAGGGTGACCGGCTTCCGCAGCGGCGTCGCCGACGAACTGAAGAAGGAGGCGGCCGCGCTGGCGAGGGCGGGGGCGACCTCGCTGATCATCGACCTCAAAGGGACCGCCGAAGGATCGGTGGACAGCGGCATCGCCGCGGCGCGGGCGTTCGTGAAGTCCGGCACGCTCTCGATTCGCGCCGAGCACAACGGCGAACGCAAGGAAACCGTGACCGCGGCGGCGGGCGATGGCAGCATCGAGCTGCCCGTGCTGCTGCTGGTCACCGCCGGCACGTCGGGCCCGGCCGAAGTCTTCGCGGCGGCGCTGCGCGACAACAAGCGCGCCGAGCTCGTCGGCGAGCACACGCTCGGGCGCGCCGCGCTGCAGAAGCTGGTGAAGCTCCCCGAGGGGCGCGGCCTCTGGCTGACCTACGCCCAGTACTTCCGATCCGCGGCCAGCGGCGAGCAGGACCGCAAGCCCGACACCTCCGGCGGGACGCCCGACATCAGCGGCCGGCCCAATGCCGCCGCCAAGGCCGCCGACAAGGGGGTCGCGAAGGTCCCGGGGGCCGAGCCCATCCACGGCAAGGGGCTGCAACCGGACGAAGCGGTGGAGGACGCGGAAGTCGGAGAGTTCGGCGCCGCGCTCACCGACAAGGGCCCGCGCCAGAATCCCATCCTCGACGCCGCCCTCGAGCGGCTGCGCAAGAAAACAGGCGCCTGACTCGATTGACTCCACTTCAGCCGGTCTGCTAGACTGATCGTTCGGTAAGGCCAGTGTTTTCAAGACATAGGCGCGTAGCTCAGTTGGTTAGAGCGCCTGCTTGACACGCAGGAGGTCAGCGGTTCGAATCCGCTCGTGCCTACCAACCTTCGCTCACCTGTCGACCGAAGCGTGAGCTTCGGTTGGCATGCCATGTGAAGGTTGCGCGCCGAGGCTCGTTGAGCGAGCGAAGGCGGGCCCCCTAGGGTTAGTTTGCGTCCCAGCCATCCATGCCAGAGATCTCCGTCACGCTGCCCGACGGCTCGAGCCGTCGTCTGCCCGCCGGGTCCACACCGGGCGACGTGGCGGGACAGATCTCGCCCGGGCTCGCCCGGGTGGCGGTGGCGGCGCTCGTCAACGACCGCTTCGTCGATCTCAGCACCCCTCTCGAGTCCGACGTCACCCTCCGCATCGTCACGCCGCACAGCCCCGAGGCGCTGGCGCTCTATCGCCACAGCACCGCGCACCTGCTGGCGGCGGCGGTCACCAGCCTGTTCCCCGGCACCCAGTGCGGCATCGGACCGGCCACCGACGAAGGGTTCTTCTACGACTTCGTCGTCGACCGGCCGTTCGTCCCCGAGGATCTCGCCGCCATCGAGCGGCGGATGCAGGAGCTGGCGTCGCAGGACCTCCCCTACGAGCGGCAGATGTGGCCGCGGGACGAGGCGCGGCGGTTCTTCACCGAAAAGGGGGAGCTGCTCAAGGTCCAGCTGATCGAGGAGAAGACCGAGGGGCAATCCGAGGTCTCCTGCTACACCATCAAGGACCGTGACACCTTCGTCGATTTCTGCGTCGGCCCGCACGTACCGTCGACCGGCCGGCTGAAGGCGTTCAAGCTGCTCAGCACCTCGAACGCCTACTGGAAAGGGGATTCGCGCAACCAG
>JAYTEJ010000210.1:0-1837 GCA_043735365.1 Acidobacteriota bacterium | reverse complement strand
TGGAAGATCAACGGCACCAGGGTCGACTCGTAGATGCGCGCCACGTCGGCGCTGAAGGTGTGATCGGACGCCGGACGAGTCATGGCGGCGACAGCCTATCATCTCCGGAAGATTTCGACTCACTCCGGGCCTCCCCATGAGCCCCAGATTCAGCTCCGGAACACGTCGGTGCTCAGGTTTCGACTCTCACTTTTCGACGGTGGTTGTGGCCAGAGCCCGGCGCGGTCATGATGGCTGACGATGCCGGAGCTGCCGGAAGTCGAAGCTGCGCGCCGCCGCCTCGAGCCGGCCATGACGGGACGCGTGTTCATCAAGGTGATGGTCCACCGGCCCGACCTGCGCACCGCGTTTCCACCGCACTTCGGTGCCCGGCTCACCGGCCAGACCGCGCTGGCGGTCGAACGGCGCGCCAAGTATCTGCTGATTCCGCTCTCCTCCGGCGAGACGCTGCTGATGCATCTCGGCATGTCAGGGTCCTTCCGGATCAGCCGCGCTCCGCTGGAACATCCGCCCGGCCTCCACGACCATCTCGTGTTCGAGATGTCGTCCGGTATGGTGGTGGCCTTCAACGACCCGCGCCGCTTCGGCCAGGCCGATCTTTTGACAGCCGCCGGCGTCGCCTCCCATCCGGCGCTGCGGCGGCTCGGTCCGGAACCGCTGTCGGCAGCGTTCGACGCATCGGCGCTGGCGCGGGCGTGTCGGGGCAGCCGGCGCACGCTTAAGGTCGCCCTGCTCGACCAGCAAGTGGTGAGCGGCCTCGGCAACATCTACGCCGCAGAGGCGCTGCAGCTGGCGCGACTATCGCCGCAGCGGCTGGCATCCAGCATTGCGACGCCGACGGGCGCGCCGCGCGACCCAGCGCGGCGCCTCGCCGCAGCCATCAAGCAGGTGCTCAACAAGGCCGTCGTCCGCCAATCGAACGCCGCCTATCGCGGAGCCGAGTTCCGCGTCTACGACCGGGAGGGAGAACGCTGCCGGCGTCGCGGGTGCGGCGGCACCATCAAGCGGATCACACAGGCCGGGCGCTCGACGTTCTTCTGCCCTCGATGCCAGCACTGATCCGGAGGCGTCTCGCCTCTGTTGTCGTGTCGCTCATTCTGGGCGCGTGCAGGAACTGAGGGCCGGCGCGCAGCGCACCAAGTCTGTCGCCGAAACTGTGCTGCTTTGCACGCTTTCTTGCAGCCATGTGTTCGTTGACCTCGACGGCACTCAGGAAGGTTGTCGCCGCATCGTCTGAGCGTTTAGTTGCGCATTGCCGGACGCCCCGCTATCGGCCGGCCCGAGCTGCGCGGCAAATCTCGAGTCACTCTCTCATATGCAACGCGGTCGCTACGTGCGGGCCAGAATCTCGCCGTGGGGCACCATGAAGAAGGCGCCGGGGTGCGTCGGCCAGGCGCGGAAGGCCGCCGCGATGTCGCGGAGCTCGTCGCCGGTGGATAGCTGGTAGGCGATGGCTTGTTCCCCCAGTGACGACTGCTCGCAACGGTCAGCCCACAGGCGGCCCCACCACGCACACGATTCCGGATCGGCGTAGGTCCAGGTGGAGCTAGACGAACGGACATTGGCAAATCCGGCGTCGAGCGCCCAGCCCTTGAGGAAGCGTCCGGCATCGGGCTCCGCCCCGTTGCGCCGCGCGACCGCGCGGTAGACTTCGAGCCAGCGGGTCAGGCGGGGATCCGCGGGCGCCCAGGCGAAGGACGCGTAGTCGCTGTCGCGCGCGGCGAGCACGCCACCGGGCCGCAGGCCCCGACGCATCTCGGCCAGGGCGCGGACCGGGTCGCTCAGGTGCTGCAGGAGCTGATGCGCGTGCACCACGTCGAACGACGCGTCCGGAAAC
>JAYTEJ010000209.1:0-14287 GCA_043735365.1 Acidobacteriota bacterium | reverse complement strand
CGGCGTCCGCTGCGCCCCGGCCTGGGCGTCGGCGCCCACCGAGGGAAACTGGCTCGACCGCGCAATCCCGACTCCGGCCTGCGCCTGCTGCACGCGCGCCGCCGCCAGGCGGATGTCGTCGTTCTCGGCCACCGCCCGGCGCAGCAGCGCCTGCAGCTGGTCGTCCTCGAACAGATCCCACCACTTGACGTCGGCAAGGCTTGCCGCCGTCGCCGTGGCCGTGGCCGCGCCGCGGAACGCATCCGGCAGCGGCACCGACGGCTTTGCCGCTCCGGGTCCGGACTGACATGCCACGCCGAGCGCGCAGGCCGCCGCCATCAGCGCCGCGCGGTATCTGCGGGTGCGAGCCGGCCTCATGACGCGGACGGATCCGGCGCCGGCGCCGCCGCCTCATGCCGCGACAGCCGCGGCGATCCCAGACGTTCGACCAGCACGAACAGCATCGGAATCAGGAAGATGGCCATCAGCGTCGCCGCGAGCATGCCGCTAATCACCACCGTCCCCAGGATCCGCCGCGACGCCGCCCCGGCGCCGCTGGCAAACCACAGCGGCAGGCAGCCGAAGATGAACGCGAACGAGGTCATCAGGATCGGCCGCAACCGGACCTTCGCCCCCTGCAGCGCCGCATCGGTCAGGCTGGCGCCCTGCTCGCGCCGCGCCTTGGCGAACTCGACAATCAGAATCGCGTTCTTCGCCGCCAGGCCGATCAGCATGACGACGCCAATCTGCGCGTAGACGTCGAAGTCGAAACGCCGCAGCATCAGCCCGGCAAAGGCGCCGACCACCGCCACCGGCACCGACAGCAGCACCGAGAACGGCAGCGTCCAGCTCTCGTAGAGCGCCGCCAGGATCAGGAAGACGAAGACCACCGACAGCCCGAACAGCACGCCGGCATGTCCTGACGCCTTCCGCTCCTGGTAGGACAGGTCGGACCAGTCGTAGCTCATCTCCGCCGGCAGCGTCGCCTTCGCCACCTCTTCCAGAGTGTCGAGCGCCTGGCCGGAGCTGTACCCCGGCGCCGCCGACCCGGTGATCTGCGCCGCGCGGAAGACGTTGAAGCGATTGGTGTACTGCGGGCCGAACACCGGGCGGCTGGACGCCAGCGACCCGAGCGGCACCATCTGCCCGGCATTGTTGCGGACGTAGAAGTCGCCGATGCTCTCGGGCGTCGCTCGCTCCTGCCCTTCGGCCTGCACGAACACCCGCCACTGCCGCCCGAAGCGGTTGAACTGGTTGACGTACAACCCCCCCAGAAACGCCTGCATCGTCTGGTAGACGTCGCCCAGGGCGATGCCCTGCTTGAGCGCCTTGTCGCGATCGATGTCGACGAAGACCTGCGGAATCGTCGCGCTGAAGGGGGAGCCGACGTTGACCAGCTCCGGCCGCTTGCGCGCCTCGGCCAGGAACTTCTGCATGTTGGTCTCGAGGAAATCGATCGATCCGCCGCTGCGATCCTGGAGCCAGAAGGTGAAGCCGCCCTGCGAACCCAGGCCCGGAATCGACGGCGGCATGTTCGCCGCCACCGTCGCCTCGGTAATCTCGGCCCGGAAGCGGGCGTTGAGGCGGTCGACAATCGACCTCGCATCCATCCCCGCGCCGCGCTCGCTCCAGGGGTTGAGGCCGACGAAATAGAAGCCGTTGTTCGGCGCGGTGACCCGGGTCAGCAGGCTGAAGCCGATGATGGCGTTGTAGGCGTGGATGCCCGGGGTCTTCGACAGAATAGCCTCGACCTTGCGCGCCACTTCGTCGGTCCGCTGCAGCGAGGCGGCGGGCGGCAGCTGGACGTTCAGGAGGAAGTAGCCGTAGTCCTCCTCTGGGACGAAGCTGGTCGGCAGCGCCCGCCCGAGTCCGCCGGCCAGCACGGCGAATCCCGCCAGAATGGCGACGCCGATGATCGCACGGCGAATCAGCGCCCGGCTGACGCGCACATACCCGCGCGACGCCCGCTCGAACGTCCGATTGAAGGCGTCGAAAAACCGTCCACCCAGGCGGGTGTGGGTCCGCGGCCGCAGCCACATCGCCGCCAGCGCCGGCGACAGCGTCAGGGCGTTGAACGCCGAGATCAGCACCGAGATCGCGATCGTCAGCGCAAACTGCTTGTTCAGCCGTCCCTGGATGCCGCTCATGAAGGCCACCGGCAGGAAGACGGTCGCCAGGATGAGCGCGATGCTGACGACCGGGCCCGACACTTCCTCCATCGCCCTGATGGTCGCCTCCCGCGGCGGCATGCCGTGCTCGATGTGGTGCTCGACCGCCTCCACCACGACGATCGCATCGTCCACCACCAGCCCGATCGCCAGCACCAGGCCGAAGAGCGACAGCGTGTTGACGGAGAAGCCGAGCAGGGGGAAGACGGCAAAGGTGCCGATCAGCGACACCGGTACCGCCACCGCCGGAATCAGCGTCGCGCGCCAGTTCTGGAGGAACAGGTAGACCACGAACACCACCAGGACCATCGCCTCGACGAGCGTGATCAGGATTTCGCGGATGCCCTCCGAGACCGCGTCGGTGGTATTGAGGGTGTAGGCATACGACAGGTCGGAGGGAAACCGGCCGCCAAGCTCGGCCATCACTTTCTGGACGCCAGCCGCGACGTCCAGCGCGTTCGAGCCCGGTGCCTGGAACACCGCCACCGCGCAGCCAGGCTCGCCGTTGACGCGGCCGATCTGCTGGTAGTTGAGGGCGCCGAGCTGGACGCGCGCCACGTCGCGCAGCCGGATCACGGATCCGTCCGGGTTGGACCGCACCGCAATCGCCCCGAATTCCTCTTCGGTCTGCAGCCGCCCCTGCGCCCGCACGGTGTAGGTCATCTCCTGCCCGGACGGCGCCGGCATGGCCCCGACCTGACCGGCAGGATTCACCGAGCTCTGCTGCCGGATGGCGCTCGAGATGTCCGGCACCGTCAGCCCGAGCCGCGCCAGCACATCGGGCTTCAGCCAGATGCGCATCGCGTAGTCCCCGGCGCCGAAGATCCGCACCTCGCCGACGCCCGGTACGCGGTAGATCGCATCGAGGATGTTGATGTTCGCGTAGTTCGCCAGGAACAGCGAGTCGTAGGAGCGCTTCGGCGAATACAGCGAAATGATCATCATCGGCAGCCCGGTCTGCTTGCGCATCGTCAGACCGAACTGACTCACTTCGGGCGGCAGGTTGGGCTGCGCCTGCGCCATCCGGTTCTGGACGTTGACCTGATCGAGATTCGGCACGGTGTCGACGTCGAAGGTGACGTTCAGGCTGACGGTGCCGTCGTTGGCATTGGTCGACTGCATGTAGAGCATGTCGTCGACGCCGTTCATCTGCTGTTCGAGCGGCGTCGCCACCGACTGCTCGATGGTCAGCGAATCGGCGCCGGGGTAGCTGCCGATGACGCTGATCTGCGGGGGCACGATCTGCGGGAACTGCGAAATCGGCAGCCCGGCGAGCGCCACCAGACCGCCGAGGACGGTGACGATGGCGATGACAATGGCGACGATGGGACGGCCGATGAAGAAGCGGGACAAGGGTGTTACTGCGCCCCGTCCGCCGGCGGCACGTACGGATGCGGCGCCACTACCGCCCCGTCCTTGAGCGCCGGACCATCGACGATGACGCGCTCGCCGGGCTTGAGCCCCGAGGCGACGACCCACCGCGTGCCGACCCGGGCTCCGAGCGTCACCGGCCGGACGGCGACGTGATTGCCCTCCGTCAGCACCCGCATCTGGAAGCCGGTCTGCAGTTCGGAAACGGCGCGCTGCGGCACCAGCAGTGCGTCGGGAACGACAGCGGTCTGCGCCCGGATGCGCGCCCCCTGGCCGGGACGGAGGACGTTGCCGGGGTTGGGGAAAGTCGCGCTGACCCGGATGGTCCCCATCTTCGGGTCGACCTCGCGATCGACGGCGAGAATTGTCCCCCGCTTCGGATACGTCCTGCCGTCGGCGAGCACCAGCGAGAGACCGCCGGCGTCCTGCCACAGCCGGGACGGGCCGCCGGGGCCGCGAAGCTCGTCGGACACCGCCAGGTACTCGCGCTCGCTGAGCGGGAAATACGCCTTGATGGGGTCGAGCTGCGAGACCGTGGTGAGGAGCGTCTGGGGGCCGACGAGATCGCCGATTTGGGCGGTGGCGATGGCGGCGACGCCGTCGACCAGCGAGGTGACGCGGGTAAACGTCAGATTGAGCTGCGCCGTGTCGACGGCCGACTGAGCCGAGGCGGCGGCCGCCTCGGCGGCGTCGTGGGCGCTGATGTCGTTGTCGAGCTGGCTCTGGGCGATGGCGCGCTGTTCGGCGAGCGGGCGGTCGCGGGCCAGGTCGCGGTCCGACTTGGCGAGCTGGGAACGGACTTCGGCGAGATGGGCGCGGGCCTGGGTCAGGGCATTCTCGAACGGCCGCCGATCGATCTCGAACAGCACGTCCCCTTTGCGGACCGCCGCACCTTCGCGGTAGATGCGCCGGACGAGGTAACCCGAGACCTGCGGGCGAATCTGGGCGTTGACGTTGCCGTCTAGCGTGGCAAGCCATTCGCTGGTCACCGCGACCGGTTCGGGCTTGACCTCGACATACGCGGCCGGAGAGGGCGCCGGAGCGGCCGAGGCCGCCGGCTGGCTCTCTTTGCAGGCCGCGGCGGCGAGCATGGCGAAGGCGAGCAGGTGGTGTGGTCGTACCATGGAATATTCGCTCAGGATATCGCGAGCGGCCGGTCCGGTGAAACACCAGAACGCTCGAGAAGACGAGTCGGCCGTGGCGCCGATGCTTGGACGCCCGCGGCGCGGCGGAGGTCCCGCTATAATCACCAGCGACAGCAATGATGTGGCACACGCCCAAATACACCGGACCGGAGCGGCGGAAGACCCGTCGCTGGCGTCCACGACCGATCCGGATCCTGCTGGTCCTGCTGGCGCTCGTGGTGCTGGGCTATGCGGCGGTGACCGTCTGGCTGATGTCGCAGGAAACCCGGCTGGTCTTCCAGGCGGGCGCCGTCCTCGGTCCGGCTCGGCCGCAGTTTGCCTACGAGCAGATCGCGCTGCCGCGCGCCGACGGCGCGCGGCAGTTCGCCTGGCGGATGCCAGCGGCCGACGGCCAGACGGATCGCCCGTGGGTTCTGTTCCTCCACGGCAATGCCGCCAACCTCGCCTCGAACGTCAACATCGCGCACTACACCCTGCTGAGAAGCCTCGGGCTGCACGTGCTCGCGCCCGAGTACCGCGGGTTCTCGGGGCTGCCGGGCACTCCCACCGAGGAGGGGCTTGCCGCCGACGCGCGCGCCGCTTACCAGTATCTACTCGACCTCGGCGTACCGTCGTCGCGCATCATCATCTACGGATGGTCGCTGGGATCCGCGGTCGGCGTGCGCCTCGCGGCGGATGTCGACCCGGCCGCCGTGATCCTGGAGGGGGCGCCGGCGTCGATTGCGGCCATCGGCCAGCAGCAGTATCCGTTCTTCCCGGTTCGCCTGGTGATGCGAAACCGGTTCGAGTCCATCCTGCGGATCGGCAGGATCCGTGCGCCGATCCTCTTCCTGCACAGCCCGGAAGACGCCGTGATCCCGTTTGCCGAGGGCAGGCGCCTGTACGACGCGGCAACCGCCCCGAAAACCCTGGTCGAAGTGCGCGGCGGCCACGTCCATGCAAGCGAAGTGGACGCGCGCACGTTCCGTTCGGCGATCTCGGCCTTTCTCGAGCGGAACGGGTTGATGCCGCGCCCGGCCGCGCCGCCGGCCTCAGGCCAGCCGGCTGTAGCGCAGCACCTCGTTCGGTGAGGCGGTCAGCCCCTTGAGGCGCTCGCGTCCGGCGGTGAGATGCGGCGAGCGGCCGTGGGCGTCGAGCGAGGCCTGATCCAGCCACGATTCGACGAAGGTGAAATGCGTCGGGTTCGAACGGTCCTGGTAGAGGTCGTAGACGAAACAGCCGGCCTCGGCGCGCGTGGGCTCGACATAACCCATCAGCACGTCGCGGACGGCATCGACATGCTCGGGTCGGGCGCGGATGTGGGCGATGACGTGGAGTGTCGGTTCGTTCACGCCGTGATTATAGCCGCCAGCCGGGCCGGCACAGGGAGACAGCAATCGAGATGAGCAATCCGCAGACGTCCACTTCCCCGCGACTCGCCGCCCCAGGAGACGTCGCTCCCGCGTTCGATCTGGCGGCCGGTCCCGACCGCCGCCTCGCCCTCACCGACTTCCGCGGGCGGCCGGTGGTGCTGGTGTTCTATCCGGCTGACTGGAGCCCTGTCTGCGGCGATCAGCTCACCCGCTACAACGAGATGGGCCCCATCCTCGAGGGATCCAACGCCCAGCTGCTCGGCATCTCGGTTGACGGCGTCTGGTGCCACCGCGCCTTCGCCGAGGCGCGCCGCATCCAGTTTCCCCTGCTCGCCGATTTCCAGCCGAGAGGCGAGGTCGCGCGGCGATACGGGGTCTACCGCGAGAAGGACGGCATTACCGAACGGGCCCTGTTCGTGATCGATGCCAGCGGCATCGTCCGCTGGAGCCATCTGTCGCCGATTGGCGAAGACCCCGGCGCGGACGGCATCGTCTCTGCGCTCCGGTCCCTGACCGCGGGTCAGGTCGACATCAAGACGACATCGCCCGCGAAGCCATGAACGGCTATCGGCGGTCGGACACCAGGCGGAAGCCCAGGTTCGATGAGCCGCTGCTGATTTCAGCCTTCCCCCGGCTGCCCACCAGGTAACGCGAGCAGTACTCCTCACTGCAGAGAAACGATCCGCCGCGGGTGACCCGCTTGGCCGCGCCCGGCTCCTCCGGATCGTAGCTCGACGCCGGGCCGGTGGGGTTCTTCGACGGCGCCGAGACATAGGCGTCGGGCCGGTACCAGTCGGCGCACCACTGCCAGACGTTGCCTCCCATGTCGTAGAGGCCATAGCCGTTGGCGGGGAAGGCGGTGACCGGCGAGGTCCCGGCGTAGCCGTCGGCGCGGCGATCGGCGTCGGGAAAATGACCGTCGAAGATGTTGGCGGGTGAGCCGCTGGCGGGACGGAGGTCGTTGCCCCAGGCGTACTTGTTGCGGTCGCGTCCGCCGCGCGCCGCGAACTCGAACTCGGCCTCGGTGGGCAGGCGCTTGCCGGCCCATGTGGCGTAGGCCTCGGCATCCGCGAAGGCGATGTGCACCACGGGATGACGCTCCCGTCCAGTCAGTCCGCTGCGCGGCCCGTCGGGGTGGCGCCAGTCGGCGCCGGCCACGTAGCGCCACCACCGCAGATAGTCGTCGAGCGGCACGGGGCCGGAGGGGGCCGTGAAGACGCTCGAACCCGGTACCAGCTTGTCGAGCGGTACGCCTGGGAAATCGCGCGGATCGGGACGCCGCTCCGCCATCGTCACGTAATGGGTGGCCTTGACGAAGGCGTCGAAGTCGCGGTTGGTGACCGGCGTCCGGTCCATCCAGAATCCCGGCACGGAAACGAGGTGCACCGGCAGGGCGTCGGGCATCCCGCAGTCGGCACAGCCCATCCAGAAATCGCCGCCCGGCACCCAGACCATGCCGGCCGGAGCCGGCGCGGGGGGCGGATCGGTGTTGAGCACGGGCACCGCCGATCGGTCCGGCGGCGCGGCGTCCGCGGCCGGCGGGAGATGCGCGGCGTGGGGGTCCGCGGGCGCCGCCGCTGGTGCCGGCGTCTCCTTCGAGCCGCAGCCGGGCGCGAGCAGCCCGAGGGCGAGGGCCAGGCCGAGCCGCGCGCGCCTTCCGGGAACTGCCATCGACATCGTCTTGAAAATCATACCTGGCCTGAAAATGAATGCCCCTCTAGCGAAGCAGGGGGGTGAGGACGTGGCCGTCCGCGGACGGCAGCGGAATGCCCAGCAGATGCGCGGCGGTTGGCGCGACGTCCAGATTATCCACCGATTCGATCGTCACACCCGCCTTGATGCCGCGCCCCGCGGCGATGAACAGCGACCGTAAATCGGGATCGCTCGCGACATAGCCGTGCGCGCCGAGGCTGCCCTCCGGGGCATCGATCAGAACCTGCGGTCCGGCGCTGCCGGCGAACGCATAGCCCGGCTTCGCCGTCAGGAACAGCGCCCCCATCTGCTCGTTGACGGCCGGCGCCGGCAGGCCGAGCGCGGCGTAGTCCGCGGGCTCGACCATCCGGTCGATGCCCTCGATCCCTGTCAGCGCCGCGCGGGTGCGCGCCAGCACGTCCCCCGACGGATCCTTCACGGTCACGTAGACCAGGGCGCTACCCCCCTCGGGGACGACGTAGGCCTGGCTCTTCGTGACCTTGCCGTCGGCGGCCTCGAGCAGACCGGCCTCGAGCAGCGCCGCATTCGGCAGGATCTGCCGCTTCACCGCCTTGAAGCCGTGATCCGAGACCACGAAGATGGTCGTGGTGTCCGCGATCCCGGCCTCGTCCACCGCCTTCACGACCTCGGCCACCTGCGAGTCGAGCCACGCCATGGTACTCATGGCGGCTGGCGTCCGCGGCCCGTAGCGGTGCTCGGTCGAATCGAGCGCCAGCAGGTGGAACAGCAGCAGGTTGGGCCGGTGCTCGCGAATGATGTGCACCGCCGCCCTGGTCCAGACCGCGTCGCGGAACAGGATGTTCTGGCTGCCGAAGCTGTCGACGTCCGCCTGCGAGACCAGGCCGGCGCGGACCATCTCGCCGGCGATGGCGCCGCCGCCCCCCTGAGGCGGGCGTTCGCGGAACTCCCAGGTGATGGTCGGCGCATTGTAAATCGCCACCCAGTCGACCTGCGCGGTGGTCAGCCCCTGCGCGTGGGCGGCGTCGTAGAGGGTCTCGACGCGCACCATCTCCTTCTTGTCGATCCACGGCTCGACGCGCGGCGGCACCCCCTCCTGCCGGATCAGCGATCCGTTGAAGAGCACGCCGTGCTTGGCGGGCGTCACCCCGGTCACGATCGAGGTGTGATTCGGCCAGGTCACGGTCGGGTTGACCGGCCGCATGCCGCCGGCGACCGCGCCACGCGCCGCCAGCGCGCGCAGGGTCGGCAGCGGCAGGTGCGGGTCGTCGAGCCCCCAGCCGCCGAAGCCGTCGAGGGTGATGATAATGACATGCGGGCGCGCATCCGATCGCGCCTGCGCCGCCGCGCCGGCCGGCGCCGCTGCCGCGGGCGGAAGCGCCTGCCCGGACGCACCGGGCGGGATCAGCGACAGTGCCACAACCGACAGCGCAACCGCGAGCACGCGACGCTTCATGGTCCGGTCTCCTGATAATACGTGCGGTACATACCACGCCGGAAGATCCAGCCGCCGAGCGGCCCGAGCCAGCCGAGCACGTAATACATGTAGCCGAGATCCATCAACTCGATCAGGTTGCCGTCGAAATCGCGGCAGAAGAAGAACGAGTGCCCCCGCGGCGAGCGCTCGGGCTGCCCCAGGCACTCGACCCCGCGGCCGGTCAGGTCGTCGTGCCACTTCCGCAGGTTGCGCACGTTGAAGGAAATGTGGGTGAGACCGACACGGTTCCACGGCACCGGCACCGGCGGTTGCTGCGGCTGGAACTCGAAGATCTCCAGCACCCCTCCCCCCGGTACCCGCACCCAGCCGATCCGGCATGACGGCGCCGGATCGTCCACCCCGAAGAAGGCGCGGACGCGCTCCGGCGGGGTGTCGGCGACGCCGACCAGCGGACATCCGAAGACATCCCAGTAGAACCGCACCGCGCGGTTGAAGTCCGACACGGTAATCCCGGCATGGCTGAAAGATCGCACGTTCACGTGGCAGGCTCCATCTCAGGAGAGCTCGGTTTCAACGATGTGGTCCGCCGTCCTCAGCGCCTGGGCCGCGATCGTCAGCCCGGGGTTCACGGCCGCAGACGACGGGAAGAAGGAGGCGTCGACGACGAAGAGGTTCTCGATGTCGTGGGAGCGGCAGTAGGGATCGAGGACCGACGTCCGCGGGTCGGTGCCGAAGCACAGCGTGCCGCACTGATGGGTGGTGTTGGTGCGGCCATGGGAGTGGCTCACCACCACCCAGAATCCGAGCCGCCTCAGGATCCGCCGCGTCTCCTGCACCAGCATCCGGTGCGCCCCCAGATTGTTGGCGCGGTAGCTCAGCCGGATGCGGCCGTCCGGCTCCACCGTCACCCGGTTTTCATCGCGCGGCAGATCCTCCGACATCGCCAGCCAGTCCACGCCGCGGGCGACCCACTGCTCGTACGGCCAGAGCGGAATCCACGGATACGCGGTCTGGGCCATGACCCCGTGGGTTCTCCCCTGCGACTGGATCTGTCCGAGCGGGTACGGCATGCGCGGACCGCGAAGGTAGAAATCATTGATCGCCACGGTCTTCTGGAAGACAGTGCTGTTGCGGCGGAACGGGTGGAACCCCTGCATCATGGTCGCCAGGTGCGCCATGTAGCGCCGGCCGACCAGCCCGGACGAGTTCCCCAGCCCCGACGGGTGCGCGTCGGTCTTCGACCGCAGCAGCAGCGCCGCCGAGTTCACCGCGCCGCAGGCGACAACGACCACCGGGGCGGTGACGGTCAGCCGCTCCCCGTGGCGTTCGACCTCGACCCCCTCCACCCTGCGGCCCGACGGATCGGTCCGCAGCCGGGTGGCCAGCGCGTCGGTCCAGAGGGTGACGTTCGGCCGCCGCAGCGCTGGGCGGACGCAGCAGACGTCCGCCTCGCTCTTGGCGTGCAGGCGGCACACGAACGAGTTGCAGGTATTGCAGAGGATGCAGCCGTCCTCCTCCCCGGGCCGCAGCAGCCCGAGCGGCAGCGGCGACGGATGCAGCCCCTGCGCGCGCAGCTGCTCGACGATGGCCGCCATCTCTGCCGAGTGCGGCACTGGCTCGTAGGGATACGGTCCCCGCGGCGGCTCGGTGGGATCGAAGCCGTCCTGGCCGCGGACGTGGTAGATCCGCTCGGCGCGATCGTAGTACGGCGCCAGCGTCTCGTAGCAGATCGGCCAGGCCGGCGAGACGCCGTCGGCGTGCTCGATGGCCTGGAAATCCTCGCGGCGAAGCCGGTAGAGCACGCTGCCCCAGAACTTGGTGTTGCCGCCGACGCCGTAGTGGGTGTACGGCGTCCACTCCCGGCCTCGGTCGTCGAGCCAACGCTCTGTGGTCCGGTAGCGGAGCTGCTTCCACACGGCGTCGGGATCCCAGTTCTCCGCCTCCTGCGGGACGAAGTCGCCGCGCTCCAGGATGAGGATGCGGGCGTCGGTCGCCGACAGCGCGTGGGCCATCGTGCCGCCGCCGGCGCCGCTGCCGATGATGATGACGTCGAAGGCGAGGCTCACGGCGCAGGGGCCCCGGCCGAGGCGTAGATCTGATCCATCAGCCGCTGGTCGGCGACGGCGCGCTCGAGGCTCATCTCGGGAGCGCCGCCGCCGCGCACTGCGGCGATGAAGTCGCGGTACATGGCCTGGTAGCCGCGGATGTCCCGGACGCCGGGGCACAGCAGCCGTGGCAGGCCGCGGCCGCGCACCACCACGAAGGTACCGTTCGACTCGAAGGTGATGACGCCGTCGCGGCCGTAGAGCTTCGAGACCCGCAGCCCGCGGAAGAGCGAGGGGATCTCGCGCGAGTAGAACAGCGATCCGACGGCGCCGTTGTCGTAGCGGAACGCCACCATCATGCTCTTGTCGCGTCGATCCGGCCCGCGGCGGGACGGCGCCGGCCGGTAGCCGTCGATGCGGGTAATGCGCGGGCCGAGGCTGCCGGCGAGATGCAGCCAGTGGATCCCTTCCTCGAAGAAGGCGTCGCCGCCGGCGAGGCTCTCGTCGTTGCGCCAGTCGTCCGCCGACTTGAGCCGCCTGGCAATGGTGACGAACTGGGCAAAGACCATCTCGCCGATGACGTCGTCTGCCAGCAGCCGGCGCAGCAGCCGGGCGAGCGGCTTGTAGTGGTCGTTCTCGCCGACCAGCACGACACGGCCGGCGCGATCGCGCGCCGCGATCACCTCGCGGTAGTCCGCCGTCGAGAGGAACGCGGGCTTCTCGACCAGCACGTGCTTCCCGGCGGCCAGCGCCTGCAGCGTCAGCTCCAGATGAAAGCGCGGCGGCACCGCCACGACCACGGCATCGACCGCCGGATCCTCGATCGCCCGGGCGTAATCGGCAAATGCCGCAACGCCGCCGTACTGGCGGCAGTAGGCCTGTGCCTTGTCGGCGCTCCGGCTCGCATAACTCCACACCACGCCGGGGCGCAGCGCCTTGAGGTGGCGGCTGTGCACCTGCGTGATGAAGCCGCAGCCGAGAAAGGCGATCCGGAGCGGAGCTGGCGCCGAGGACATCTGAAGCTGATGGAGCCGGGCAGCCGGCACGCATTCCATTTCCCATCATCATACCGGCTGACGTTGATCAGGGAGAAGGGGCGCCGGCCGCCCGCGGCCCGGTCCGGTCAACCGGTTGGCCGGGTGGCAGCCAGCGGCGCGCCACCTCTGGAGCGTCGAATCCCAGGCCTACCCGGCCAGCAGCGCCCCGTCGGCCTCGAATAACCGGCCGTCGTCGGTTCAGGATCGGGGTTTGCAAAACACTCCCCAACCCGCCGCCCGGGAGCGTCGTTCCCATCCGTTCCGCGACCGACAGGAGGCTCCGATGCGCCGACCGCACGCCATCGCCTGTTCGCTGAGTGCGCTCCTCTGGCCGATCGCGGCGGCGGCGCAGACGCCGGCGGTCGCCCGGCCGTTGGGGCAGTGCCCCGTTGCCGACGCCGCGCTCATCCCGGCGCTGGCCGGCGCCTTCGAAGCGGGAGACGCACCTCGCTTCCGAATCGCCTCGGCCAGCGTTGTCGACGCGGCGCGGCGGTGCCCGCCCGTCGATCCCGCGGATCGGGCGGCGCTGGAGTCGATCGATCTTCGATCCGACACCCTCGTCCTTGCCTGGCCAGCCTCGCCGGCCTGGCCGGCCTCGACCTCGTCCTCCACGGGCGATGCGGTGCTCCACGCCGCGGTGCTGCGCCGCGGCGCCGGGTTGTACAACCGCTCGCTCGGGGGGGTCGGGGCGGACGGCCGGGGACGCCTGTTCCAGATCTTCCTGGCGGCGTCAGCCGGCGACCGCCTGACGGGCGTTTACGTCTCGGAGCGCGAGCGTGGTCCGATGGAGGCGCGCCTGCCGGCGTTTGCGGCCGCGATCGCGGCGCCGCTGCTGGCGGCCGTCTCCGCCGCCCAGGGGACGATCGCCGGCGTCCGCGAAGCGGCAGAGGTCCCTCCGGCGTGGCTCTCGGTCGCGCGGGTGGATCTGCCCTTCCGCCGCGCCTCGGTCCAGATGGAGCTGCAGGCGCGCGTCGCGCCAACGGCGGCGGTGATCGCGCAGCGAGCCGAGACGCTGAGACGGCGGATGGTGTTCGTCGAGGCGCCGCACGTTGCCTGTGCGGCCGAGCTCGCCGACGCGCTGGCGGACGCGATCCGCGAGATCCCGGCGGTCTGCGCCGGGGACCCGGGCGGCTGCGCGGAGGCCGCGGTGGACCGCTTCGCCACCCTGTATGATCGGCAGGAGACGGCGTGCCGTGGCACCACGGCCGCCGACACGACCAGGAACCGGCAGGCGCTGCAGCGCGTGGACGCCGCCTTTCGCGGGCTGGCGCTCGGCCTCGAGCCGGCGGTGGTGACCGCCTCGGCGCGGCTCGGAAACGCGCCGCAGGAACGTTTCAGTCTCGGGGTCGCGACCGCCTACCTCGTCGCGGCGCGAAGCCGGTCGCCGCGCGCCACCCTCTCCCGCGGCGTCATCGTCGCGGACCCGCCGGTCCGCCAGGCGTCGCTCGTCCTCGTCAACGGGGCGTTCCGCACCTACGATGCCGCGCGGCCGGCGCCCGGGTGGAGCGAGAGGCTGCGCTGGTTTGCAGGCGCGGTTGTCGCTCCCGACATCGGCGCCGCCGCCGGCCTGTCGCTGCTGGTCGTCCGCGGCCTCGCCGTCAACGTCGGCGGCGCCGCGCTGGCGATCCGGACCCCGGCACCAGGAGAGACGCTCGGACAGCCGCCGCTGCGGCCGGCCCGGCCGTTCTCGCCGGCCACGATTCGCAGCGCCCTGATCGGAGTCAGCTTCAATTTCAAGTGAGACGGATCGGAAGGAGACTCAGATGCGCCCCGCCAGCCCGTATCGCTCGCCGCACTCGATCATGCCGCCGCATATCCTGCGCGCCATCGCCGAGCGCGGCGACGCTACCGAGCGCGCCGCCGCGATCCATACCCTGGCGCTCGACAGCACCTTCCGGACTCTCCGCGCCACCGCCCCGGCGCGGGCTGCCGGCCCCGCCGCTGGGCATTCCGCGGCCCGGCCCGGCCGCGATCGCACCATCTATAACTCGGGGAACCGTCAGCAGCTGCCCGGCGACGTCGTCGCATCAGAGGCGCACCCTCCTGGCGACGCCGGTGATCCCGCCGTCTCCGAGGCCTTC
>JAYTEJ010000208.1:0-2811 GCA_043735365.1 Acidobacteriota bacterium | reverse complement strand
CCTTCGGCCTGCGCGCGCAGCTGGCGTCGGCGGCGGCGTGGTCGCCGAACCCGAAGAATCCGCCGCTCTACCTGGACCTGCCGCTCGGCGACAACCAGCAGGCGGTCATGGCGAAGTGGGCCGCCAACGCGCCGCTGGCGTTCATCGATCAGTACATCCCGGGATTACGTCGCTATCGCGCCATCGGCATCGACGTCGGCGACCAGGACGGCTTGCGCGTCGACGCCGGGAAGTTGCACGACGCGCTCGATCAGTATGGCATCGCGAACACGTTCGAGGTGTACCCGGGGACGCACACGAGCGACGTCGCCGTCCGTTTCCAGGAGCACGTGATGCCGTTCTTCAGCCGCACGCTGTCGTTCGAGCCGGCGAAGCGATGAGGCGATTCGCTCTCGCCGCCGCAGCGGTGCTGCTCGTCCTCGCGCCGGCGCTCGCGCTCGACGGCGAGCCCGGCATGCACGATCCTTCGACCGTCGTCGAAGCAAACGGCACATTCTATGTCTACGCGACCGGCAACGGCCTGCCGGCGTTCGCGTCTGACGATGGCTGGACATGGCACCGAACCGGTTCGGTCATGCAGGCCGTACCGGGGGGGAAGCCCGGCCCTGACGTGATCGCGCGAGGCGGCAACAACAGCTGGGCGCCCGATATCATTCGCTCCGGCGACAACTACTTCCTCTATTACTCTGCGCCCGGAACGCAGCCCAGGGCGGCCGTGGGCCTGCTCGTCGGCCGCACGCTCGATCCGGCCTCCCCGGATTACAAGTGGGACGACGCCGGCCCCGTCGTCTGGTCGGATGGGGTCGAGGACAGCAACGCGATCGATCCGGGCGTCTTGCGCGATCCGACGAACGGCACGATGTGGCTCACCTACGGGTCCTACTTCGGCTACATCCGCCTGGTCGAATTGGATCCGAAGACGGGGAAACGGCTGCATCCCGAGGCCAAGCCG
Organism: Acidobacteriota bacterium; assembly: GCA_043735365.1. Taxonomy (GTDB): domain Bacteria; phylum Acidobacteriota; class Vicinamibacteria; order Vicinamibacterales; family 2-12-FULL-66-21; genus JALZOC01. The sequence goes on along the minus strand of JAYTEJ010000208.1, from coordinate 1,859 downwards.
ATCAACATCGCGATCAACTCCGAAGCCTCGGTGATGATCTTTCACGAAGGTTGGTACTACCTGCTGGTGACGCATGGATCGTGCTGTGCGAGCGGCAACTCGAGCTACAACATTCGCATGGGACGTTCACGAAAGGTGACGGGCCCGTTCGTCGACAACATAGGCATCGACATGCTCCAGGGCGGCGGCAAGCTGTTTGCCGGATCGAGCGGCCGGCACATCGGGGTGGGACATTTCGGGCTGCTGGATCTCGGCGACGGCGTGCAGAAGTTCTCCTGCCACTACGAATCCGATCTCGATCGTGGCGGCATCAGCGTGCTCGATATTCGCCCGCTGTTATGGCGGGACGGCTGGCCTGTCGCCGGTGATAACCTGACGGGCGGGACCTACGAAATCGAGTCGGCGCGAACCGGAACGGCGCTCGAGATGGCGGTGCAGGGCGTGCCGGTCGGCGGCGCCCGCGGCCGCGGCGGCCTGGGCCGCGGCGGCGCACCCGCCGGACGCGGCGATACGCCGCCGCCGCCTCCGATTCCAGCCCAGGACGCTGCGCAAGTTGGTGGCACGTGGCCGGCCGGCCCGGCCGATGCCCGCATGGCGCCCTACATGCTTCAGGCGCAGCAGCAGTGGGCGATCACGGCCGTCGCCAACGCCGGCGGTTATCCGGGATCGCCGTATTTCAAGATCACGATCGCCGGCACTGAACGCGCGCTCGCCGCGACGGCGGATGCCGAGCTCACGGTGCTTCCCGCGTTTACCGGCGGACCCGAGCAACTCTGGCGCATCGATCAGCTCACCGACGGCAGCTATCGGCTGATGCCGAAGCGCGTGCCGAGCACAACGGAGCCGCTCGCGCTGTCCGCGATCGGAAGCAGCATGCCAACGCTCGAGAAGTTCAAACCCGCGAGCGATCGCCACCGATGGCTGTTGAGGACGCCATGACGAGACGGCATCGAGCCTGGCTGCCTGCGCTCGGCGTGCTGGCCATTGCCGGCGGAGCCGGACTGCTCGCGACGCAACAACATCAGCCGCCACCAGCGGCGCGCCCTACGGCGGCGACGCTGACGCGTCCGTCATCGGCCGCCAAACCGCCCGACGCCGCCGGATTCCTGCAGCGCTGGCTCGTGCTCGAGCCGATCAAGGTGTCGGGGCAACTCACCGAGAGCGCGGTGCGTGCGGCGATTGGAAAAGAGTCCTTCCCGAGCCAGCTCACCCTGGTCCCACGCGACGGAGACCCCGTGACCGCCGGCGACGAACCCCTCATCTGGCATGCGGTAGATACGACGAACTACAACGTCAACCTGTACCACTTCGCCTATGCGCTGAACAAACCGACCTCGAACGTCCTCTTCTGGGCGGTGACGCGCGTTGACGTGCCGCACGAAATACGCAACGTCCGGCTGGCGATCGGTTCCAACGCCGCATCGATCTGGTGGCTCAATGGCCAGGAAGTGATCGGCATCTACGGGGATCGGCAGGCCGTGATCGACGACGGTGTCTCGAAGCGGGTGACGCTCAACAAGGGGCTGAACACGATTCGTGCCGCCGTCGTCAACGCCGGCGGTGCGACGGACTTCTGCGCGCGATTTCTCGACGCAGATGACAACCCGGTCAAAGGGATTTCAGTGCGATTGAGCCCGGAGCAGCCGTGAACCTGCTCGAACGCTCCTTCCTGCAGCTGAAGGTCTGCGACATCGATAGCCAGCGGATGGTGCTCCGCGTCGAACGCGGCAAGGGTGGGCACGGCCGCGAGGTGCCGCTCAGTGTCAGCCTGCGGGCGGCGCTCCGGGCGTACTACCGCTGGATGCGCCCCCAGACGTATCTCTTTCCCGGCACGCGAGACGGGTGGCGCGCGGACCGCC
>JAYTEJ010000207.1:0-3091 GCA_043735365.1 Acidobacteriota bacterium | reverse complement strand
GTGGAAGCGCCGCCTTCTGCCGCCGCTCCCGCGGAAGCCTCGCCGGCGCCGCCGGCGGTTGCCGCGCGCCCGCTTGCGCCGGCGCCGCCCCCTTCCGGGAGGGCCGAGACGCCGGCACCGGCGGCAGACTCAACGTTGCCGCCGTCCGCCCGGCGCGGCGATGCGCCGGCGACGCCGCCGCGCGCCGCGGAACCCGCCGCAGCGCCGCCGGCAGGACCGAGCGACCGTCCCGCGGAGGCCCCGCCTGCTCCGAAACCGCCGGCGCAGCCGATTGCCGCAAACTGGCAGGGGGTCAAGCGATCCGACATCGATCGCGACCTGATCTTCGATCGCCTGCCGCCCGACAGCGGCATCGTCGCGCCGATTGCGCCGCCAGACGAAGCGCCGCCGCCGGAGGTTCAGCAGCAGCTTGACGCCATCCGCGTCGGGCTGCCCGCGTGGGGTCCGGCCAGCGTGGCCGACCCGGTGCAGCGGGCGCGGAACATTCTCTACATTGCCGCCGTCCCTGATGTCCATCAGACCGAGCTCGAGCGCTTCGCGCCGGCAGTGGTCTTCGACGAGCTGGAGCAGAACGTCCCGAAGGACGATCTCGTCAAGGTCCTCTACTGGATCGCCCTACACCCGATGGACGGCGACGACAGCGCGATCGATCAGTTGCCGGCGCTCGGATTCGAGAATCGCGGCGTCGATGCCGGCCAGGCGCGCGAGCGCGCGGCGCTGTATGCGGTGAAGCTGCTCGGGCGGGTGACCGGCGCCATCCGCCGTTTCTGAACGAAGAAGGAAGGACGCGAATGACTGAGCTCGATCCGGAACGCTATCCCGTCGGCCGCCCTCCGCGGGATTCATCGCCGCTCGATGCGGCCGGACGGGCGGCGCTGGTTGCGATCATCGCGGAAACGCCGGCGACGCTTCGCGGGTTGGTCGCGGGCCTCACCGAGGCACAGCTTGAAACGTCCTATCGCGGCGGCGGCTGGACCATCCGCCAGGTCGTGCACCACCTGCCCGACAGCCATATCAACGCTTACGTACGGATGAAGCTGGCGGCCACCGAGACGGCCCCGGCGATCAAGACCTACGACGAAGCACGTTGGGCCGAGCTGCCGGAGGCCCGGACGGCGCCGGTGGCGATGTCGCTCGACCTGCTGGACGCCCTGCACCGGCGTTGGACGGCATTCCTGAAGGCGCTGCCGGCAGACGCCTTCACCCGGACCTTTGCCCACCCCGACTGGGGCGAGGTCACGATCGATCAGGCCATCCGCATCTACGCGTGGCATTGCCGCCACCACACCGCCCACGTCCGCCTCGCCCTCCAGAAGGGCGGAGAGTCTATTTCCGGACGAAGTCGATGAAGCCGCGCTCGGGATCGGTGCGCATCAGCCGCACCTCGAGGCGATCGCCGACGTCCAGTCCCTCGGTCCCCTGCTCGAGCTTGCCTTCCACCGGCGGGCTGTCGATCCTCACCCACGTCCCCTTGGGTGAGGCGCCGGTGACGACCGCGTTGAACGTCTGCCCGATCCGGTCGGACATCCAGATGGCGGCCGCCGCCTTGCGGACCAGCCGTTCGACTTTGTTCGCGGCGTCCTCCTGTCTGGTGCAGTGAGCGGCCAGCTCCGACAGCTCCTCCAGCGTGTAGGGCGAGGGCGTACCGGCGATTGCCGCCTTCAGCAGCCGCTCGGTGACGAGATCCGGATACCGACGGTTTGGGGCGGTGGAATGAGTGTAGGCCGACACCGCCAGCGCGAAATGTCCGGACGACTGTCCCTTCGGACCCTCGGCGACATACTCGCCGCGACCGAGTAGCTTGATCACGCTGAGCGACAGGTCGCCGAACTGATCCGGAGCGGCAGCGCGGCGCGCCTTGAGAAAGGCCTCGAGCGCCAGCGCATCGGGTGCGTCCGGCAGCGTGGTCCCGTGCTGCCGCGCCAGTTCGACGATCCGCGGCCAGCGCTCCGGCGATCGGACCACCCGCCTGATCGACGGCAGCTTCCGCGACGACAGGAAGCGGGCCGAGACGCCGTTGGCCGCCACCATGAAACTTTCGATCAGATCGCGGGCGCGATTCGGCTGTTCGACGCGCAGCTCCGAGACCCGGCCGTCGGTGAGCACCGGCTTGACCTCGGTGCGGTCGAAATCGAGCGCCCCGTTGCGCTGGCGCTGCGCCCGCAGCAGGTCGGCCATGCGGTCCTGCAGGCGAAGCTGTCCCTCCAGCCCGGCCACCCGGGCCACACCGTCCGGCAGCGGTCCGCGCTCCTCGAGCCAGTCTCCCACCGCCGCGTACGTCAGTTTGGCCCGGTTCCTCACCACCGCGCGATAGATCTCCGGCTGCGTCACCGTGCCGTCGCCGCCGACCGTCATGTCGACGACAATGGCCGCGCGATCTTCCCCTTGGTTGAGCGAGGTCAGATCGGTGGACAGCTCGGGCGGCAGCATCGCGAAGACGCGCGCCGGGGTGTAGACGGAGGTAGTGTTCTTTCTGGCATGGGCGTCGATCGCCGACGCCGGGCGCACCAGCGCATCGACGTCAGCAATCGCGACCAGCACCCGCGGAGTGGCGCCGTCCACGGCAACCTCGAGTTGATCGAGATCCCGCGACTCGTCGTTGTCGATCGAAGACCACGGGAGCCCGCGCAGATCCCGCAGCCCGTCGGCGCCGGCGGGCTGCAGCTGCCGCAGCTCGGCCGACGCCTGCGGCGGGAACTCCGGCTCCATGCCGTACTGCACCATCGCCCGCCGCGCGATCTCCCGCAGCCTCGACCCCTGGTCTTGTGTCATCCGGCGATCATAGCTCGCAGGAGCAGGCGCGGTGCCGCGGCGAACCTCGGCGAGCTCAGCGGTCCGCCGGCAGGCTGACGTTCAGCGCGCTGGTCTCGCCCGCCTGAATGCGCACCGTCGAGGTGTAGGTCCGGTAGCCGTCCTTGCGGAGCTCCACCCGGTGCGGCCCCTCCGCCAGTTCCACCAGCAGCCGATCCTCACCCGCGGGCGCATCCCACCGCTCGTCGTCCACCATCACCACGGCATCGCGAGGCTGGACGCGAATCGCCACCGCGCCAAAGCGATCGCCCGGCTGGACACGATCGCCAGGCTGGACGCG
>JAYTEJ010000206.1:0-3999 GCA_043735365.1 Acidobacteriota bacterium | reverse complement strand
CTGGTCGTCCTGCTGTCGATCAGGCTCCTGGCATACCCGTCGCGGGTCCTCGAGGACCTCAATAGCCACGCCCGTGGTCCGGGGTTCTTCACCGTGGTCGCCGCGACCTGCGTGCTGGGGAGCCAGATTCTGATCCTCACCGGCCGCGCCGGCGTGGCCCATGCGCTCTGGATCGCCGGGATCGTGCTCTGGGTGGTCGTGATGTACGCGTTCTTCACCGCGACCGTGGTCCGCGAGACGAAGCCGCCGCTCGAATCGGGCATCAACGGTGCCTGGCTTCTCGGCATCGTCGCGACCCAGGCCGTCTCGGTGCTCGGTACACTGCTCGTGCCAAGCCTGGCGTCGGGTCGCGAGGGCGTCCTGTTCCTGGCGCTCTGCATGTACTTGCTCGGCGCCATGCTTTACCTGACGATCATCACGCTGATCTTCTACCGCTTCACCTTCGTGCCGCTGTCGATGGAGCAGTTGACCCCCCCGTACTGGATCAACATGGGCGCGGTGGCGATCACGACGCTCGCGGGGTCGCTGCTGCTCTTGCAGGCGGAGCGCTGGGCGTTTCTGGCAATGCTGCGCCCCTTCGTCGCGGGCTTCACCTTGTTCTTCTGGACGACGGCGACGTGGTGGATCCCGCTGCTGCTGATCCTCGGCGTGTGGCGGCACATCGTGCGCCGCTTCCCGCTGCGCTACGACCCGCAGTACTGGGGCATGGTGTTTCCGCTCGGCATGTACACCGTCTGCACTGCGCGGCTCGCGCAGGCGACAGGGCTCGACTTCCTCTCAGTCATTCCCGAGGTGACGGTCTACGTCGCCCTGGCAGCCTGGACCGTCACATTCTTCGCGATGATGAGACACCTCTGGCGTTACAGGGAGGCATGAACGCGGACGCGTCGCCAGCATGAAGCGAGGCGTCACGACTCCCGTCAGGGCGGCGCAGGCACGAAACCGGGTCAAGTGAGTCATGTTCATTCCGGCACGCGGGCGAGACGCGGATACGTCGACGATGGCGGTCACAGCCGGCTGCGGCTGGCCTGCAACCCGCTACGCCGCGGCCCGCAGGTGGCTCCTGACCCCGTGCCAGAACGACGAATAACGTCGATCGAGGTGCTTCTCGACCAGCAGCAGCGTGAGCAGCGCCACCGCGGCCGAGCCACACAACCACGGGTAGTTCCACACCGTCCGCGCGGCGATGTTCACCCAGTGTGAGCTGAGCGCCGTGGACGCGAGCCCCTTGACCCTGTCCCGCCAGCCATGCGCGGCCTCCAGGTTGTCGGCCACGAATGTCCACAGCATCAACGCGACGAGAGCGGCGACGGTCAGGATCAGCAGCCAGTAGCCCGCGAGGCCGAGACGCCGCGCCGAGCGCTGCTGTTCGAGCAGCGGCGGTGTGCCGGCGAATGCATTTTTGACGGTGGCGGCAATCGCAGCGAGCGACTCGGAGGTGGCGGTGGAGCTGACGACGCGGCAGTCGGGTGGCAGCGCCCCGGGCGCGTATCCCTCGGTGCCCCGCGAGACTCGATCGAACACCGACCGATGGACCTTTGCCTCGACGCGGCACTGCGCGGACAGCGCCTGGATATTCCGGGGCTTCCACCGGTAGAAGACGCCGAAGCCGCTGCGCGAATCGTAGGCCTTGTCGTTGACGTCTGCGGCGCCGTGATAGAGCCGGCGCTGATCGGGGTGGAAGCGGAGGCCATGGCGTTCGGCCTGCGCCATCATCCAGTCGAGCGCCACGAGGGACATCCCCTGCCGGGGATAGCCGCCGCCGACGTTCGAATGGACGCCGGCGAACCAGACCTGCTGAATGCGCGGGGCGGCCGGGTCCTCGGCGCGTTCATCCCACAGGAGCGGCGTGAAGCTCTCGCGAGCCTCGTCCGCGGCCAGCGCGTGGCAGGCCGCGCCGACGTGCGCGCTGAGGCTGGTGTCGGGAAACTTGAAGCGCCAGATGAACTCGTTGATCAGGTCCGCAAGGCGAAAGGGCAAGCCGACGGCGTCGACGGTGTCCCAGACGCCAATGAAGTGGATGACGGGCTCGGTCGGGAAGGTGAAGCCGGGAATCTCGACGGAGAACTGACGGCGCAGGGCGTCCGGATCCGGCGTCAGCTTCCCGCGCAGCCACAGCGACAGGCGCGTCTGGTATTTCTTCCGGTAGGCCGCGTAGGCTGCCCGAATGCCCCGCCAGAACAGTTCGTTGGTGGAGTACTCAGGCCTGGAGACGTCGAGAATGCCGCACGTCGTGATCAGGCCGGCGAGGGTTCGAACCGTGAACGCGCCGCGGCTGAACCCGAACAGGAAGATCCGATCGCCCGGCACGTAGACGCGCGCCAATTCCCCGTACAGCTGCTTGACGTTCCGGCTCAGGCCCCAGCCGCCCGCCCCGGTGATCAGGCGGAGCCATTTGAGGGACTCGGTGCCGACGCCGTCGTGGTAGATCGCCGCCTGCAGCCGCTGCGGCTGCTTCGAGCGGTGCTCGCTCGTGTCCACGGCCTCGAAGATCTTGAAGACGTTCGTGCCGCGACCCTTGATGGTCGTATTCCCCGTCCCGTCAGCGCAGACGACGATGTTCTTCTGCATGTCAATCCGTGTACGGAAACCGAGGACTGAGATCGAACATCGCTCCCGTCACGAAGCGATCAGGTCGAGGGCGTCGAGCAGCCCCTTCGTTATACGCCTGATAGCCGACCGTGACGCGCCCCTGACTGTCCGGAGACGACAGGGGCGCGCCGCAAGCTTACAGCGCGCTGCGTTTGGCCTTGAACTCGATTTCAAGCTCGATCCTGTCGTCCACGCTCATCAGCCGCGCCAGCGTCGGCTTGGTCATCTTGAACGCCGCGAACCCGAACGTGGTCGTCGCCCGCCCAGCCACCATGTCGTTGCCGAAGGTGGCGACGACGTTCCAGGTGACCTCGCTGGTGACGCCGTGGAGCGTCATGTCGCCAATCAGCTGAAAGCCGGCCTGCGCGCCCATGCCGGCGGGAAAGGGCACCGGCAGCCCCACGGCACGCTTCGGCACGAACTCGAGCGTCGGATATTTCTCGGTTTCGAGCGTGCGGTTCTGGACGTAGCCGTCTCGCATCTGCTGATCGCTCTTGATGGTCCGGAGATCGACGACCAGCTTGGAGCGAGAGGCGTCGATGGTCCCGTCCGGGTTGACGATCACCGTGCCGGTCACGGCGCCGGTGGTGCCGACGGCATCGCTGGGGAAACTGATTCCCGCGAGCTGCTCGCGCACCTTGTAACGCGCCGTCGTTCCGTCGGTGATTTCCAGCTTCGCCGGCTTGGTCGGATCGGGGGGCGGCACGTTCGGGCGCCCTCCCCCCTGGCGGCCCGGCGCCGGCCCGCCAGGCCCCTGCGCCAGCGGCGCCTGCGCGTCGAGGCCCTGAATGGCGGTGGCGAGGACCAGGCCCCCGAGAACGAGTCGAGCACGAGCGAATGACCTCAAAATCCCTCCTCTGCAAATGCCGGTATCGCCGTTCGCTGAGAGCGCACGCGCCATGAACCGGAATTGATCAATGAAGGAGGATACGACGCCCGGAAGACGGGCGTTTCTGAGTCAGGAGCGCGGAAAAGTCGTGGTCGCTAGACCGAAAGCGGCTCTTCCGTGGACGGCAGGTCCCGCGGTCCGCCAAACATGCTGGCGAGCAGGTCCTCGTCCGAGTAGGCGGGGATGGAGGAACGAACGAAGGTCGGGCAGCGCTTCAGCGTCGCCTGGTCCATCCCGACGTGAAGCGCGTTGCCATCGGGGCCGATTGTCGGAGCGGCGTCGAGGGAAAGGAGATAGTGGCGGCGCCCGATCCAGCCGGGCGACTGGATGACGTAGAAGTGCACCAGGCCAGCGACGGGATCAATCAGCGCGCCGGCGAGGCTGCCAATCTGGTCCCCGGACACGCCCACGAGTGGCATGTCTTCCAGCCCTCCGTCCGGGCCCTGCAGCTGCGACGCATCCACGAACCGGAGCGTCGAATGGTCGAGTCTGGCTGCCATCTCGTCGTCTCCCTTCGA
>JAYTEJ010000205.1:0-3878 GCA_043735365.1 Acidobacteriota bacterium | reverse complement strand
CGGCTCGTTCCTGGCCACCGAGCTGTCGAACATCTTGCCGTCGGTCGTCCAGCCGGTGTAGTGAACGCGCACCCGCGAGGTCGCGGTGGGGTGGCGGCTGCCGGTGCCGGGCGTCCGGATCTTGCTGGCCAGGCCGCTGACGGTGGTGTCGGCATCGGCCGGAGCGGCGGCGACGTCTGCGGGGGCGGGAATCATCGATGGTTTGTCCTTTCGGTCTGGCGCCGGCTACCCGGCGCGGTAATCGTTCGCTGACGGCGGCACGCCGTCCGCCTCAGCGGGCCGGGATGAACCGGGCGAGGACCGCGTCCTTGAGCAGCGCCGGCGGCAGCAGTCCCTGCGCCAGGATGAAGTCGTGGAACTCGAGCGCGTTGAAGCGGCTGCCCATCGCCCGCTCGACCTGCGATCGCAGCTCCTGGAGCTTGGTGTAGCCGTAGAAATAGGAGGTCGCCTGGGCGGGCGACCGGAACATGTAGCGCTCCACTTCCGACTCGGTCATCGCCGCGGACAGGCCGACCTCCTCGCGCAGCACCCGGCGGGCTTCGTCGGGCGTGACGCGCCCCATGTGCAGCTCGGGATCGAGGAAGGCGCGCGCCGCCCGCAGCAGCCGGAACTGCAGCGAGATCAGCTGCCCCTCCGCCGGCATGTAGGGCAGCATCATCCACTCCGCATACAGCCCCCAGCCCTCGACGTTGGTGCTGTTGAAGGCAAACACCGCGCGGGGGATGGAGACGCCCGCCTCGATCATCTTCGCGAACTGCATCTCGTGGCCGGGCCGGGCCTCGTGCGCGGTGAGGGTCCAGGACGCCGCCTCGAAGGTGAAGTCGTCGAAGCGTCCGGCGTCGCCGCCGCCGCTGCCGGCGGGGACGTTGAGCGGCAGCACGAACTCGCCGATCTCGCCGGTGTTGCCGAGCAGCCGCGGCGGCCGCATGTTCGGCGCCGGCGTCTGCGCGGCCTCGGCGTCGGTGGCGATGCGGATGCGCGCGGCGCGGTCCGGCAGCGTCACCAGCTTTTCCCGCCGGACGATGGCTTCGATCTCCTCGAGCCGCTTGCGGTAGTGGGGAAGGATGGCATCGCCGACCAGCTGCTCCTTCTTGAGCGCGCGGATCACCTCCCGGTAATCACGGGTCTCCAAGCCGCGCGCGCGGGCGATGCCCGGCGCGAGCGCCGCCATCTGCTGCTGGATGTCGCGAAACGCCTGATGGGCCATCGCCGCCAGCGGTTCAGGGGCGATATCGACGCCGACCTCCTCCAGCGAGAAGGCGTAGAGCTCGGGCGGCAACCGGAAGTCGGTCCGCGCCTTGGGCAGCACCTCGGTGCGCACGAAGGTCTCGTACTCGGCCAGCTGCCGGGCGAGGGTGGCGTAAGGCTCCCTCCAGCCCTCCAGCTTGTATTCAGCGAGCATCTTCTCGATCCCGGTGACGACCACGGCGTCGTTCGAAAGATCGCGTTCGACTTTGGACCGCGCCGGCGGCAGCAGCCCGGGATTGGCGAGCCCCTCGCGGGTCCGGCGGATGGCCTGGGTGGTGAGCGGCTCGAGGCCGCCGTCCAGGCCGGCGTACTTGCGGAGGCGGTCAACCGCGGCGCTGCGTCTGCCGGCCGCGACCTGCGGATCGAGCAGGGAGCGCAGTCCCTGGTAGACGCGCATCGGCACGTCCACGTAGGGGACGAGGCGCTCGTCGCTGAGCTGCATTTCGCGGATGCTGTCCCGAGCGGCCGAGATCAGGATCTGCAGGTCCTGGCGGACGAGGGGGTGCGGCTCGGAGGCCAGCCGGGCTTCGAGCCTCGCCAGCGCGGCCTCGAGCGCCTGGCGCTCGGCCTTGCGCGACTCGGGGGTCAGGCTCGAGATCTCCCGGTCGAGGCCTGACATGCCCGCCTCACCGGCCCCTTCCGGGGAAAACCTGGCTTCGACGTCGAGCAACACCTGCGCCTGACGGTTGCTTTCCGCGATCCAGGCTTTCGGGTCGGCTGGTGCCGGTGCCGGTGTGGGTGCCGGCGCCTGGCCGCGGCCGGGGCCGGTCGCGGCAAGCAGGAGGATCAGGCTGAAACTGACGGTGCGCATCATGGTCATCCTATTTCATCGCGGTCTCTGATAGCGTGTGCCCTCTGGCACCCGGCGTCCCCGCATCCGAGGAGAGTGTCTCATGAGGTCAATGCTGCTGTCCGGCGTGATTGCCGCCCTGTGTCTGGTCACGCCTGCGGCGGCCGAGGCGCAGGCGCCGGCGCCCGCGCCGCTCAAGCTGGCCATCGCCGGGCTGGTCCACGGCCACGTTTCCGGGTTTCTCAAGGCCGTCCAGGCCCGCCAGGACGTGCGGATTGTCGGCATTTTCGAGCCGGACACCGCGCTTCAGCAGACCTACGCCGCCCGCTTCAATCTCGACAAGGCGCTGTTCTTCACCGATCTGGCGGCGATGCTCGACCGCGTCAAGCCCGAGGCGGTGGCCTCGTTCACGAGCACCTATGACCACCCGCTGGTGGTCGAGGCCGCGGCCCCCCGTCACATCGACGTGATGATGGAGAAGCCGCTGGCCGTGAGCGTGGAGCACGCGCGCCGCATCGAGCGCGCCGCGGCGGCCGGGGGCATCGACGTCCTCGTCAATTACGAGACGACCTGGTATCCGAGCCACGCGGCGATGTGGACGCTCCTCAAGGAGCAGCACGCCGGCGGCGACATCCGCAAGATGGTGGCGATGGACGGGCACCGCGGGCCGAAGGAGATCGGCGTCGGCCCGGAGTTTCTCGGCTGGCTGTCGGACCCGGTCAAGAACGGCGCCGGCGCGCTCTTCGACTTCGGCTGCTACGGCGCCAACCTGATGACGTGGATGATGGACAACCAGCGCCCGGTCTCGGTGCTGGCGCTGACGCAGCAGTTCAAGCCGGCGATCTATCCGCAGGTGGACGACGAGGCCACCATCCTGCTCGAGTACCCGAAGGCGCAGGGCATCATCCAGGCCTCCTGGAACTGGCCGTTCGACCGCAAGGACTTCGAGGTCTACGCGGAGCGCGCCCAGGCGGTGGGCAACCGCGCCGGGCTGCGGGTCCGCACCGGGACCGACCCTGAGCACGCCGTCACCCCTGAGCCGCTGCCCGCCGACGAGCTCGACTCGCTGTCGCACCTGCTGGCCGTGGTACGCGGCACGCGCAAGCCGAACCGGCTGTCGTCGCTCTCCAACAACCTGATCGTGACCGAGATTCTCGAGGCGGCGCGTGAGTCCGCCAGGACCCACGCCCGGGTGGTGCTGCCGGCGCGATAGGCGTTAGAACTAGTAGGTGGCGCGTCCGCCGCTGATGTCGTAGACGGCGCCGGTCGAGAACGAGCAGTCCGCGGACGCCAGCCAGCAGACCAGCGCGGCGATCTCCTCGACCTCGACGAACCGCGCCATTGGGATCCGCGACAGCATGTAGTCGATGTGCTCCTGTTTCATCTGCGCGAAGATCTCGGTGTTCGCCGCCGCCGGTGCGACGCAGTTCACCAGGATGTTGTGCGTCGCCAGCTCCTTGCCCAGCGACTTGGTCAGCCCGATCAGGCCCGCCTTCGAGGCGCTGTAGTGTGCCGCGTTGGGGTTGCCCTCCTTGCCGGCGATCGAGGCGATGTTGACGATCCGGCCGTAGCCGCCGGACAGCATCTGCGGCACCACCGCGCGGCAGGCGAGGAACGAGCCGGTCAGGTTGACGTCGATGACGCGCCGCCAGACGTCCGGGTCGAGCTCCCAGACCGGCGCGTTGCCGCCGGCGATGCCGGCGTTGTTGATCAGGATGTCGATCCGGCCATGCGCCCCGAGGGTGGCCGCCACGGCGGCATCGATCGACGCCTGATCGGTGACCTCGACCCGCACCGCCGACACCGTCCCGAGGCCGGCCAGCGCCCGCCGCGCCGCTTC
>JAYTEJ010000204.1:0-4086 GCA_043735365.1 Acidobacteriota bacterium | reverse complement strand
GGCCATCAGCAGGACGGGCCGCATCAGCCTGTAGGGGCTGACGCCGCAGGCCAGCAGCGCCACGGCCTCGCGGTCGGCGGAGAGTCGGCCGAGGCCGATCAGGACCCCGGTCAGGAGCGCCATAGGAATGGTGAGCCCGAGCCCCTGGGGGATCAGCGTCATGACGATGCGGCCGGCGACCTGCCAGGAGACGCCCTTGGCAACGAGGGTTTCAAGCTCGCGCATCACCGGGGGGATTTCGAGGAGGAACGTGAAGATGATGAGCGAGAGGAAGAATGGCGGAATGACTTCGCGGATGACGTAGCGGTCGATGGTTCTGAGCATGAGGTGCGGGCTGCGGACCCATTATGGGCGCGTTCCATCTGGGAACGCAAAGCGGCTGGCGGGGATCGGGTCGGGGCGGCACCAGCTGTAGGTCGAAAGCCCTGAACAGAGCGCGCGAACCATGCACAGCCCTGTTTCACGTGGCGTTTCCACTGAGTCTGATAATGAGTGTTATGTTAACTAACGACCGTCGTTTGGGCTGGGGTTCCGCCGCGCGGCTTCTGGGGGCGCGCCGGCTGGCTGCTGGCGACTTGGTGACTCTGCCTGGCTTACGTCGAACATCGGAGCCCTGCGTGAGGCTCGCGCCGCGGTGATTAGCCGTGATGGAACCGCGACCGTGGCTTGAATGTTTGTGGGCCGCCATCCCGGACGGAGCGCTTGAAGTGCGCGGGCTCGGCCGAACTTAACCCTCGCGGAGTTCGCGGATAATCCCCTGAAGCGCCTCGATGACTTCTTCGCGCTCGACCTTCGACTTGGTGAAACGCAGCTGCAGCTTGAACGCCTTGGTCGGCGCCCGGTAGCTGAAGACGTAGGCCTTGGGACGCCCTGTCTTGGGCCGGGCGACCTCCTGGCGGACCGCTTCACGAGTGGCGCCGCCGTCGCGGGCGATCTTCTCGATCAAGGCGACCATTTTCTGTGAATCGCCTTGCCTAACTATCTGTAAAAGCAACGACTTGGAGTGAATGTCGGCCAGCCGACATAGGTTTTTAACTTCATCGGGCATGTGGTTGAGGGCGAGGGACTCGGTGATGCTGGTCCTCGACTTCCCCAGTCGCCTGGCCATGTCTTCATGGGTGTAGCCGCAGCGCTCGGCGAGCGAGTGCAGCGCCTCTGACTCCTCGAACGGGGTCAGGTCCTTGCGCTGGATATTCTCGATCAACGCAATCTCGATGATCTCGTTATCGTCCACCTCGCGGATGACGATTGGGATCTCGCGCAGGCCGACCTGCACGGCCGCCTGGTAGCGCCGCTCACCCGCCACGATCTGAAAACGATGGCCGCGCTGCCGGACGATGATCGGCTCGATGATCCCCTTCTCGGCGATCGAAGCCATCAGCTCGGACAGGTCACCCATCACCTGCCGCGGCTGGTTGGGGTTGGGCTCGAGCTGGTCGATCGGCATCATCCGGCCGATCGGGCTGCCCGCGGAGCTGTTCAACGCGTCGACGTAGTGCTCGTCGTGGCGCATCCTCACCGTTTCAGGGAGTCCTCGCTTAGGCACGGTCCATGACCTCCTCACACAGGCGGTAGTATTCGGCGGCTCCGCTCGAGTCCGGCGCGAAGGAGAAGATTGACTCCTTGTAGGCCGGGCTCTCTTCGAGCCGTACGCTCTTGGTAATCACGGTATTGAATACCTTGCTGCCGAAGACCTTATCGATCTGGGCGCGTATGTCTCGGGCCAGCGCGGTCCGCTTGTCGTGCATGGTGATGACGACGCCGAGAATTTGCAGGCCGGGGTTGGCCCGGGCGCGCACCTTCTCGATGGTCTCGAGCAGGTCGTCGGTGCCTTCGAGCGCGAAGTACGACGACTGGATCGGGATCAGCAGGTGGGTCGCCGCGACCAGCGCGTTCACCGTCAGCAGCCCCAGCGTCGGCGGGCAGTCGATGACGATGTTGGGGTACTGCGCCATAACCGGTTCGAGTCGATCCTTGAGCCGGAAGTGCGCGTCGAGCTCGCCGACCAGCTTGGACTCGAGCTTGGCCAGCGCAATCCGCGACGGCGCTACGAACAGGTTGGCCTGGTTGGTCGACGGGATGATGACATCCGCGAAGGTGCAATTGGGCTCGGCGATGGCGTCGTAGACGCTGCGTCCCACGGTGGTGACATCGACATACGACATCGTGCTGTTGGCTTGTGGGTCGAGATCGACGAGGAGGGTCGGCTGGCCTCGCAGCGACAGCGCCGCCGCGAGATTGATGGCGGTCGTGGTTTTGCCCACCCCGCCCTTCTGGTTGGCAATCGCAACAATCATTGGTGGCGCACGGAGGAAAACACGGTCAGTGCGGCCATCATAAGCCGCGGGCGCGGCGGGATCAAGGAAGGGAGAAATTGACGGCGTTTTGGCAACTTTTACATCTTGTATTTGCCCATGTCGTCAGGGTCGAGATTCTCCAGCCACTTCTGCAGCCGTTCGGAATCGCCGCGCTCGGGGGTGAGGTCGACGGTCTTGGCGTGGTCGATGACGCTGTCCTCGACGAAAATTGGGGCGCGGGCGCGCAGCGCCAGGGCGATGGCGTCGCTCGGCCGCGCGTCGATGGCCATGACCTCGCCGTTGACGAGGATGTAGATGAGGGCGTAGAAGGTGTTCTCCTTGAGATCGGAGACGACGATCTTCTGGATCTCCGCCTTGAGGTCGGTGATGACGTTGCGCAGCAGGTCGTGGGTCATCGGCCGCGGCGTGGTGACGTTCTCGATCTGCAGCGCGATGGCGTTGGCCTCGAAGACCCCAACCCAGATCGGGAGCACGCGCTGCCCCTCCTCGTCGCGCAGGATGATGATGGGCATGTTGGTGATGGGATCGACCATCAACCCCTTGATCGTCATTTCGATTTGCATGAATCCTCGGTGGCTGCGGCGCCCGGGACGACCGGCGCCCCGTCAAGGTAGGAGCCGGCCGCCAGGCTGTCAAGGACGACGACCTCGCCGCGGAGACTGTAGGGATTGGCGGCGGTGATCCGCACCGGCACGAACCGTCCCATCCAGCCGGCCTCGCCGGCGAAATTGACGACGCTGTTGCCGCTGGTGCGGCCCGAGAGCTCCCAGTCGCGCCGGCGGCTGCGGGAATCGACCAGCACCTCCTCGGTGCGGCCAACCGCCGCCGCGTAGAGTTCCGCCTGCACGTCCTTTTGCAGCGCCTGCAGCGCCACAATCCGCCGCGTCTTCTCCCTCTCCGGCACGTTGTCTTCGAGGCGCTTGCGCGCCAGCGTGTTGGGACGCTCGGAGTACTTGAAAGAGAACATGCTGTGGTAGCGGGCCGCGGCGGTGAGCGACAGCGTGTCGTCGAAGTCCGCGTCGGTCTCGCCGGGGAACCCGACGATCATATCGGTCGAGAGTGCGATGTCCGGCATGGCCTCGCGCAGCGCCGCCAACAAATCCAGGTATTGCTCGCGGCTGTGCCGCCGCCGCATTGCCGCCAGCACCCGCGTCGAGCCGGACTGCGCCGGCAGGTGCAGGTGCCGGCAGACCGCCGGCAGGTCGCGCATCGCGGCAATCATCCGCGGCGTGACGTGGCGCGGATGCGGGCTGGCGAAGCGGATCCGGCGGAGCCCGGAAATGGCGTTGAGCTGCTCGAGCAGCGCCGGGAAATCGCAACTGGCCACATCGGGCGCCTGGTAGTGATTGACGATCTGGCCGAGCAGCTGCACTTCCACCGCTCCGGTCTCCACGGCGTGGCGGGCGTCGGCGAGGATGTCGGCGAGCGGCCGCATCCGCTCGTGGCCGCGGGTGTAGGGGACGACGCAGAAGGCACAGAACTCGTTGCAGCCCTCGATGATGGTGACGTAGGCCTTGAGCGGATCGCCGCGCCGGGCAATCCCCAGCGGAAACGAGACGTCCTCGACCGGATCGAGCGCCGTCACCGGACGCTGTGACGGTGAGGGCCGCGCCGCCGCCTCCTCGACGAGCATCGGCAGGCGGCGGATGTTCTGGGTGCCGACGATGATGTCGATGGCCTTCGAGCGCTTGAGGAGCTGCGCTCCCTCCTGCTGGGCGACGCAGCCGGCGACGGCGACGAGAGGCCGGTCCTTGGCTTCGGATGCCAT
>JAYTEJ010000203.1:0-2996 GCA_043735365.1 Acidobacteriota bacterium | reverse complement strand
CGCGCCTCCAGGCGTTCGGCCGCCGGTGCCGCCAGGGCGGCGATCGCCGCGGCGGCCTCAGCCGCCCGGCGGTCGGGCAAGGCGGAGAGCCGCTCCGCGGCGTCGTCCAGCACCTGGAGGCGAGCGGCCGCGTCGGCGCCGTCGGCGGCGCCCCCCTCCGGCGGCAGCGCCAGCAGTTGCCGGCGCAGGCCCGCGGCTGCGGCAGCGAGGGCAGGCCCGCCGCGCTCGGACACGGCATCGAGCAGCGCCAGCAGGCGCTCCCGCCGCCGCTGGTTGCCCGGGAGGGACGCGGGGGCCGGCATCCCGGCTGCGGCCGTCGATGGTGGGCGCGGTTCAGGAGCCGGCGTCAGCGCGTCGATCTCGGTCTTCAACGTGTCGAGCGCCGGACGCGGCTGCCGGCCGTCGGCCCCCGCGGTGACCAGGGCGTCGAGCTCGGTCACCTCCGCGCGCAGGCGGTCGCGCTCGGCGACGAGCG
Organism: Acidobacteriota bacterium; assembly: GCA_043735365.1. Classification (GTDB taxonomy): domain Bacteria; phylum Acidobacteriota; class Vicinamibacteria; order Vicinamibacterales; family 2-12-FULL-66-21; genus JALZOC01. The sequence goes on along the minus strand of JAYTEJ010000203.1, from coordinate 2,521 downwards.
CGGCGCGCTCCTGCGGCACGAGCCCGGCTTCAGCGGCGGCGATCTCCGCTTCGAGCGCCCGGATGGTTTGTTCGGTGACCAGTCGCTCGCCGGCGACACCGGGGGGATCGAGCGCGCGCCGCAGGCGCCGAAGGTTGTCGAGCACCCAGGGATCGCGGTGCTGCAGGCCGACGGCCTGCAGGCGGCCGCGCTCGGCCGCGACCAGCGCCGGCCCCTTGGCACCGGCGGCAACCGGCAGCAGCAGCTGCGGATCGACCGGGTTCGCGGGAGACTCGAGGCGGTCGTTCTTTTCGTGACACGAGGCGCAGTGCCGGTCGAACGCCAGCGGAAGAAAGAACGCGGTGTCCACGCGCCGTTCGTGACAGGTCAGGCAGGCGTTGCCGGACGCAGGGTGGATCTCCCGCAGGTGCCGCTCGTGCGAGAAGTGCAGCCCCTCCCCGGTGGCGGCGCCGGCGGCCCGTGCGGCGATCTCCGGGTGACGCGCCATCGAGGAAATGGCATGGCAGCTGACGCACTGCCGGTCCGGTGCCGCCGCGATGCGCGTCCGGGCGCCGCGATGGTCCTCGTGACACGCTGCGCAACCGGCATCAGCGCCGGACCCCTCCGCCGACCGGGCGCCGTTGCCGGCGTGGGCGGTCAGCTCGAGGCGGAGGCCGCCTCCCTGCGCATGGCACCGCACGCAGCGCAGGTCGCCGACGCCGGCCGCGGCGCCGCCAATGCGATGGCACGCCGCGCAGGGTTGACCCGCCAGAGCCGCGTGGACCGGCGCCAGCGGCCCTGGAGAGGCCAGCGAGTGCCGGCCGCTCCAGACGCTCGCGGCCGCGAGCGCCGCGAGCGCCGCCGCCACCAGCAGCATCAGGACCGGCCAGCGCCGCCTCGATGGCAATACGTACTGCCTGGGGGCCGCCGCCGGATGTTCGGGTCTCGTCACCTCAGAAATACCAGACGGCGAAAAGATGGAAGGCGATGAGCGCCAGCAGCACGATCGCCGGCGGCACATGTATCACCACGCCGCATCGCAGCGCCCACTGCCGATCGCTCCACGCTTCGAGCCGCCGCGCATCTTCGGCGAGCCGATGCAACGCGACCGCGCGATCGCGCTCGGCAGCAGGCATCGCATCGTCGATGAACCCCTCGGATGAGCGGCGGCGCCGGATCAGGCGCTGCCAGGCGAACCCCTCGCGGGCGAAGGCCGGTCGTCCTCGCCGCGCATACCACGCCGCCAGGCCCGGCGATGCCTCGGCCGCCAGCGCCTCGGCCTCGGCGCGCAGGCGCGCGATGGCCGCCCCCACGTCCGCCGGCGGAATCGCCGTGAGTCTGGCAGCGGCCTGCAGCGCCGGCAGCCGCCGCTGCAGGACGACGGCGAGCAGGCCGAAGGCCGTCGCCCAGAGCGCAAGCGCCATCATCATCCAGCCCAGGAGCCCTGCCGGCAGCCGGACACCCTGATGCAGCAGCGCACACGGGAACGCCACCGCGCCGGCGATGACGTGCACGCGCCACCAGTCCGACGCGTGCCGCATCGGCCACGCCATCCCCAGCCGCCTCAGTGGATAGGTCATGGGGATCGCGAAGGCGAAAGCCGAGAGAACACCGAAGCCGAGCCCCGCGCCGTACCTGGGGGAGAGCGTGGCCAGGCGGGGCACGAGGAACCAGGCCAGCACCAGCGCCGCGGCGGGCACCGCGACGGTGCCGGGTCGGAGAGCGAGACGGGTCGGTACGGCCATCACGCCAGCGGCTGCCGCGGCCGGGTGAACAGCCGCGCCACCTCCGCCGAGTCCTGGAACGAAATCCGCGTCGCGGCGCCGTGGGGACACATCTGCACGCACGCCGGCCCGGCGTCCCGTCCGATGCAGAGATCGCACTTGGTGGCCACCTGCGCCAGCGGTCCGGCGGCCGCGCCTGCGCGCGGCACGGAAATGATGTTCCCCCATGGGCATCGGCGTGCGCAGTTGCCGCAGCCAATGCATGTGGCCTCGTCGATGGTCACTTCGATGCCGCCCAGGGGCCGGGTGATGGCCCCGGTCGGACACCCGATCATGCACACCGGGTCGTTGCACTGATAGCAGGCCACCGGGATGTTCCATTCCTCGTAGATCGCTCCCTGCCGCAGCAGCCGCGGGGTACCGCCGTGCGTGTCCGCGCAGGCGGTGACGCAGTCGTCGCAGCCCGTGCACTTCGTCATGTCGATGAGGAGCACGCTTTGTCCGTTGATCAGCCCGGTCCCGATGGCCATCTCGAGATGGGCCGTCGCCTCGGGTCTGGCGGCGAGCGCGGCGAGCTGTGCGCTCCTGCCCTGCGAGAGCTCACGCAGCCTGGCGGCCACGGTTGGAGAGGCGTCGACCAGCGCCGCGAACTCCGCGGCCGCGAGCCGGACCATCTCGACGTGCTCGATGGCGGTGAGCGAGCAGGTCCAGGGGAGGCCCGTGAGCAGGGCGGTTTCACCGATCACGTCCCCGCGGCCCAGGTAGGTGACGGCGCCGCCGTCCGGCGCCCCCGCTGTGGCGATCGAGACCTTGACGTG
>JAYTEJ010000202.1:0-10831 GCA_043735365.1 Acidobacteriota bacterium | reverse complement strand
CCCGTCACCGTGGTTCGCGACATCATTCCCGGGCGGGGCATCCCGGCTCGCGGCGTTGCTCCTCGCTCATATACTCCAGTATTCTCACTCGTCGCGCCTGGCGATCCGGGCGCCGCGCTCCGGGACTTATGCGACGATCCACGGTGACGGGACACTAGTTGGCGAAGACGCTGCACTTCGACTGTTTCTCGGGCGCCTCGGGCGACATGGTGCTCGGCGCCCTGCTCGACCTCGGCCTGCCGATCGAAGGGCTGCGCGCCGCGCTCGGCAGCCTGGCGATCGAATACGGCGGCATCACCGCCGACCGTGTGCTGCGGGCGGGGGTGTCGGCGACCAGGTTCCGCGCCCTCGCGGACGAGGCGCGCCAGCCGGCGGCCGCGCCCGCCCACGGCGCCGGCCACGCGCATAGCCACGACGCGGCGCAGGCGCATCCGTCGACGCACGATCACCCGCATTCGCACGAGGACGGGGCTGCTCATTCTCACTCCCACGCTCACGACGCCGGACACGACCACGCGCACGCGCACGACGCCGGGCACACGCATTCCCATGCCCACACGCACGATCATCCGCAGCCCCACGGGCACGATCACCATGCGCACCACAGCCTGAAAGAGATTGGCGGCTTCATCGACCGCTCCGCGCTCTCGGCGGCGGGAAAGCGGCGGGCGATCGAGCTGTTCGAACGGCTGGCCGAGGCGGAAGCGGCCATTCATGCGATGCCGGTGGAGCAGGTACACCTCCACGAGGTCGGGGCGCTCGACTCGATCATCGACATCGTCGGCGCCGTCTACGGACTGGAGTGGCTGGCCGCCGACGTCGTCACCGCGTCGCCGCTGAATGTCGGCAGTGGCGTGGTGCTCTGCGCGCACGGGACGTTCCCGGTGCCGGCGCCGGCGACCGCGCGCCTGCTCAAGGGGGCGCCGGTGTACGCCGGCGCGGTCGAAGCCGAGCTGGTGACGCCGACCGGCGCGCTGATCGTGACCGGGTATGCGTCCGCGTTCGGACCGCTGCCGCAGATGCGCCTCGACGCCATCGGTTACGGCGCCGGCTCTCGGGATTTTCCGGGGCATCCGAACGTGCTGCGGCTGCTGGTGGGGGATGCTGCCGGGCATGGCGGCGCCGAGCGGATCGTCTCGATCGAGTGCGAGATCGACGACATGAACCCGCAGCTGTTCGGCCCGCTGATGGACCGGCTGGCCGAGGCCGGGGCGCTCGATGTGTTCTATGCCGCGGTGCAGATGAAGAAGAACCGACCCGGCACCCTGGTGACGGTGCTGGCGCGCCCCGAGGATCGCGAAGCGATCGCCGGGATGATGTTCGCGCATACGACGACCATCGGGGTCCGCTACCAGGAGATGCTGCGCGATCGGCTCGACCGCGAGATCACCTCGGTCGAGACGCCGCTGGGGCCGATTCGCTTCAAGATCGCGCGGCGGGACGGGCGGGTCCTCAACGCCGCGCCCGAGTTCGAGGATTGCGCCCGCGCCGGGATGGCCGGGCAGGTGCCAATCAAGGATGTGCAGGCGATGGCGATGAAGGCGTGGCTCGAGCGATGAAGCGCTTCTACATCACCACCGCGATCGACTACGTCAACAGCCGGCCGCATCTGGGGACCGCCTACGAGAAGATCGCCGCTGACGTCATCGCCCGCTACCAGCGGCTGTGCGGCGCCGAGACCCATTTCGTGATGGGCAACGACGAGCACTCCCAGAACGTGTTCCGCAAGGCGCGCGAGCTCGGCGAGGAGCCGCTCGCCTACTGCGACCGCATGGCGGGGGAGTTCCTCGACGTCTGGAAGCGGCTCGACATCTCGTTCGACGATTTCATCCGCACCACCGAGCCGCGGCACCGGATCGCGGTGCAGGCGCTGGTGAGGCGGATGACCGAGGCGGGAGACATCTTCGAGGGGCACTACGAAGGGTGGTACTGCGTCTCCTGCGAGGCCTTCAAGCAGGAGAAGGACCTCGTTGACGGCCACTGCCCGATTCACCGGACCCGGCCGGACTGGATCCGCGAGAAGAACTACTTCTTCCGGCTGTCCCGGTACCGCGACCGGCTGCTGCGGCACTTCACCGCTCAGGCGGACTTCCTGATTCCGGATGTCCGCCGCAACGAGATCGTCCGCCTCATCGAGGGGGGGCTCGAGGACATTTCGGTGAGCCGCGCCGGGCAGGCCTGGGGCATTCCGATGCCGGAGGATCCGAACAGCGTGATCTACGTGTGGGTGGACGCGCTCATCAATTACATCTCCGCGGTCGGCTTCGGCCGCGACGCGGCGCTGATGGAGAAGTGGTGGCCCGCGGATCTCCAGGTGATCGGCAAGGACATCACCCGGTTCCATTCGGTGATCTGGCCGGCGATGCTGATGAGCGCCGGGCTGCCGGTGCCGCGGCAGATTTTCGGCCACGGCTGGGTCAATTTGCGCGGCGAGAAGATGAGCAAGTCGCTCGGCACCGCGGTCGAACCGCTGGAGGCCGCCCAGAAGTTCGGCCCCGACCCGCTGCGGCTCTACCTGGTCAAGGAGATCGCCTTCGGCAGCGACGGCGATTTCACCTGGGAGCGCTTCGAGGACCGTTACAACGTCGACCTCGCCAACAACCTCGGCAACCTGGTGAGCCGCATCGCCGCGATGGCGGAGAAGTACCGGGGCGGACGGCTGCGCGCGCCCGGCGCCTCGGGACGGCTGGCGGACATTGCCCGCGACAGCCTGGCCGACTACCGCGCCCAGATGGACGGATTCGCGCTCGAAGGGGGCGCCGCGGCGGCATTCCGGATCATTGATGCCGCCAATGAGTACATCGCCAGCACGGAGCCGTGGGCGCTGGCCCGCGACCCCGCGCGCGCCGACGATCTCAGCCAGGTGCTGTTCGACGTCGCCGAAGCCGTGCGGGTCGCCGCGGTACTGCTGCTGCCGGTGATGCCGCGCTCCGCTGCCGAGATCCTGCGCCGGGTCGGCGAGACCATGCCGGTCGAGCGGATCCGGATTGACGACGCGGTGTGGCGGACGGCGGGGGAGCGCGCGATCGCGCGTGCCGATCCGATGTGGCCGCGCACCGACAGCAACAGCGACACTACCGCGACCGGCCGGGCGGCCGGGCGGAAACCCGCCGGCCCCAGAGCCGGAGCGAACAGGAGCACAGACGTGGACGACAGCACACCCCAGCCCGCCGGCCAGCCGGCGCCAGCCGCGCCGCATTCTCCCGCGGCGCCCGCCCAGGCACCGGCGGCGGCGCCCGCGGCCGAGACCTCGCGGATCACCATCGACGACTTCATGAAGGTGGATCTGCGCACCGCCGTGGTGCTGACCGCCGAGAAGGTGCCAAACTCGCGCAAGCTGGTGAAGCTGACCATCGACGCCGGCTCGGAGCAGCGCACCCTGGTGGCCGGCATCGCCGAGGCCTACGAGCCCGAGGCGCTGGTCGGTCGCACCATCGTCGTCGTCTTCAACCTCAAGCCGGCCAAGCTGATGGGGATCGAATCGAACGGCATGGTGCTGGCCGCCAGCCCCGACGGCGGCACGCCGACGCTGGTCGGCTTCGACCAGCCGGTGCCGCCCGGCGCCCGGGTGCGCTGACGCCGCCGGTGATTGATTCCCATTGCCATCTCGCCGGCGAGGAGTTCGCCGGCGATCTCGACGCGGTGGTCGCCCGCGCCCGCGCCGCCGGGATTGGCGGGGCGTTGTGCATTCTCGAGGCGGGCGACGCTGCCGAGTCCGCCCGGGCGGAAGCGGTGCGGCAGGCGTGGCCCGGCGTCCGGTTTGCCGCCGGCATCCACCCCCATCATGCCGGCAGCTTCGCCGGCGACATCCCGCGTGCCGTCGCCACGGTCCGGGAGAGCGTGCGCAGCCACGGCGCCTGCGCGATCGGCGAGATCGGGCTCGACCATCACTACGATCTGTCGCCCCGCGGCGTCCAGCAGGAGGTCTTTCGCGCCCAGATTGCGCTGGCCGCCGAGCTCGGACTGCCGCTGGTGATTCACACCCGGGAAGCGGCGGAGGACACCTTCCGCCTGCTCGAGGAACCGGCGGCGCGCGGCGTGGGTGGCGTCTTCCACTGCTTCACCGGAGACGACGAGATGGCGCGCCGGGCGCTGGAACTCGGCTTTCACCTGTCGTTTGCCGGCATCGTGACTTTTCCCAAAGCCGCGGCGCTGCGCGAGGCGGCCCGGCTGGCGCCGTCCAATCGGCTGCTGGCGGAGACCGATGCCCCCTTTCTGGCGCCGGTGCCGCATCGCGGCAAGCGCAACGAACCGGCGTATGTGGCCGAGGTCTACCGGGTGCTGGCCGAGATCCGGGGAGAGGGAGTGGCCACGCTGGCCGCCCGGATCACCGGCAACTTCACGGCGCTCTTCGCCGCCCGCGGCCCCGGGCCGGGCCCGGTTTCGCGCGACAAATAACGTGCCTGTAAGGGCTTAGCGCGTTGACACTTCGCGCGCAAGTTCAGTATTCTGGAGCATTCCGGGACGATGGCTTCCTAGATTTTATTACCGTGAGCGATACAGCGCAGAACCCCCCCGTCGCTGCCGACCTGGCGCAGATTTTCGAGCCGATCCGCGAGGATCTCGAAGGCGTCGAACAGGAATTCGTCCGCCACATCCAGTCTCGGGTCGCGCTCATTCCCGAAATGGGCCGCTACATCCAGAAGAGCGGCGGCAAGCGCGTGCGCCCCGCGGTGCTGCTGATGGCGGCACGGCTGAGCGGCTACACCGGCGACCGCGCCGTCCTCTACGCTTCGGTGGTCGAGTTCATCCACACCGCCACGCTGGTGCACGACGACATCATCGACGGCGCCGATTTGCGCCGCGGCCGCCTCGCGGTGCACTCGCGCTGGGGCAACGACATCACCGTGCTGCTCGGCGACTATCTCTACATCAAGTCGATGGCGATGGCGCTGACCCAGGACTCGCTCGAGATCATCCGGCTGCTCTGCGACGTCACCCTGCGCATGATCGAAGGGGAGCTCTACCAGCTGACCAAGACCGGCGACGTCGACATCTCCGAGGACGAGCACTTCGAGATCATCCGGCGGAAGACGGCGTTCCTGTTCGGCGGCTGCGCGCAGATCGGCGGCATGCTCGGTGGCGTCACCCCGGAGCAGGAGACCGCGCTGCGGGACTACGGCTTCAATCTCGGGGTCGCGTTCCAACTGGTGGACGATCTGCTGGACTACACCGCCGACCAGGTGGCGCTCGGCAAGCCGATTGGCGGCGATCTCCGGGAAGGCAAGGTCACCCTGCCGATCATCCTGCTGCTGCAGCGCGCCGGCGCCGAGGCCGACGCCCTGATCCGCGCCGTGGTCCAGGAGCGGGCCGTCACGCCCGACCAGTGGCGGGACATCCTGGCGCTGTTGCGGCAGTACCGCGCCACCGACGTCGCCTATGAGCGCGCGGTCGAGTACGCCAGCCGCGCCAAGGCCTGCCTCGGAGCGTTTCCGCCGAGCCGGGAGCGCGATGCGCTGATGGCGCTGCCCGATTACGTGCTCGTCCGCGACCGGTAACGCCGCGCCCGCGCCGCCCGCGCCGCGCCACTACCCGCATCAGGAACATTCGATGGATCCCGCCGCCCGCCTGGCCCGCCTGCGAGACGACATCCGCCACCACGAAGAGTGCTACTACGTCCTCAACGCGCCGGAGATCGCCGACGACCGGTTCGATGCGCTGGTCAAGGAGCTCGAAGCGCTCGAGCGCGACTACCCCGATCTGGTCACGCCCGACTCGCCGACCCAGCGGGTCGCCGGACGCCCGGTCGAGGGGTTCGAGACCGCCGCGCACCTGGTGCCGATGCTCAGCCTCGACAACGCCTACTCGGAGGAGGAGCTGCGCGCCTTCGACGAGCGCGTCCGCAAAGGCACCGGCCTCGGCGACAGCGTCATCAGCTACGTCGCCGAGCTCAAAATCGACGGCCTCAGCATCGCCCTCACCTACGACGCCGGACGCCTGGTCCGCGGCACCACCCGCGGCGACGGCGTCCGCGGCGAGGATGTCACGACCAACGTCCGCACCGTCCGCGCCATCCCGCTGTCGCTGCGGCACGGCCCCGCCGGCCGGATCGAGGTCCGCGGCGAGCTGTTCCTGCCGCGCACCACTTTCGCCCGCATCAACCGCGAGCGGGAGGAGGCAGGGGAGCCGCTGTTCGCGAACCCGAGGAATGCCGCCGCCGGGACGATGAGGAACCTGGATCCGGCGCTGGTGGCGAGCCGGCGCCTCGGGGCGTTCACGTATCAAATCATCACCGCCTCGGCCGAGTCGTCTCCGGCCCCGGACGGCCTGCGCTCGCATGCCCAGGCGCTCGCCGCGCTCGCGGCCTGGGGGCTTCCGGTCGAGCCGCACCACGCGCCGTGTGCCGGCATCGACGAGGTCATCGCCTTTTGCCGCACCTGGGCCGACGGCCGGCGCGAGCTGGCGTTCGACACCGACGGCGTCGTGATCAAGGTGGACGACCTCGCCGTCCGCGCCCGGCTGGGCACGACGGCGAAGTTCCCCAGGTGGGCGATCGCCTTCAAGTTTCCGGCGCAGCAGGCCCACACCCGGTTGCTCCGCATCGAGGTCAACGTCGGCCGCACCGGCGCCAACACGCCGTTCGCGCTGCTCGAGCCCGTCCTGCTCGCCGGCTCCACCATCTCGCTCGCGACGCTGCACAACGCCGAGGACCTCGCCCGCAAGGACCTCCGGGAAGGCGACACCGTGATCGTCGAGAAGGCCGGCGACGTCATTCCCCGCGTCGTCGCGCCGGTCCTCAGCCTGCGGCCGGAGGCGGCGGTGCCGTGGGTGATGCCGACGGCCTGCGCGGCGTGCGGCAGCGTGCTGCACCGCGACGAGGATGCCGTCGTCTGGCGCTGCGAGAACACCTCCTGTCCGGCGCGGCTGCGGCGCAGCCTCGAGCACTTCGCCTCGCGCAGCGCCATGAACATCGAGGGGCTGGGGGAATCGCTCGTCGATCAGTTGATCGAGCGCGGCCTGGTGAAGGACTTCGGCGATCTCTACCACCTCGAGGCGGCCCAGCTCGAGGCGCTGGTGGTGGCGCCACGGGAGCCGCGCTCGGACCGGGCCGTCCCCCGCAAGCTCGGCAAGGTCGGCCGCAACGTCGTCGAGCAGCTGACGCGCAGCAAGTCGAACGACTTGTCCCGGCTGGTGTACGCGCTGGGGGTCCGTCATGTCGGCGAGAAGGCGGCCGGCACGCTGGCGCGCGCCTTCCGGACGATGGCGGCGCTGCTGGAGGCGCCGGTCGAGGCGCTGCAGACGGTGCCGGAGATCGGGCCGGTGGTCGCGGCCTCGTGGCGGGCGTTCGCGGACGAGCCGCACAACCTGGCGCTGGCGGCGAAACTGGCGGCGGCCGGGGTGAACATGGCGTCGCAGCAGCCGCCGCTCGAGGAGGCGGCGCCGGGCCCGCTGGCCGGCCGCACTTACGTGCTGACCGGCACGTTCGAGACGATGACCCGCGAGGAGGCGGTGGCGGCGCTGGAGCGGCGCGGCGCCAAGGTGACGGGATCGGTCAGCCGCAAGACCAGCGGGGTCGTGGTCGGGGCCGAGGCCGGGAGCAAGCTCGAGAAGGCCCGGACGCTGGGCGTGCCGCTGCTCACGGAAGATGAGCTGAAGGCGCTTATAATCGAATAAGTGTCGAGGCGATTCACTCTGTTGACCGTCGCGCTGAGCGCCCTGGTGGCGTTTCTGGTGGGCCTGATCCTCGCCGGCGAGTTCACGCCTGCGCCGATTGTGTCGAGTGCGCCGCGCGGGCTGCTGCCGGGATCGGTGCGTCCGGCCGCGCTGACCGAGGCGCCGACGGTCGTCAACTTCGCGGATGTCGCGGAGCGGATGAACGGCGCGGTGGTGAACATCGACGCCACCTCGCGCGGCGGCGACCGTGATCCGCTGAGCCTGTTCCACCGCGGGGAGGCGACGGGGGATACGGGGGCGCCGCGGGATCCCGATTCACCCCGGCAGGGGTCGGGCAGCGGCTTCCTGATCGACCGTGAGGGCTTCATCCTCACCAACCATCACGTCATCGAGTCGGCGCAGCGGATTACCGTGACGCTGGCCGACGGGCGAAGCTTCCGCGCCGAGGTGGTGGGGCGGGACCCGGCCATCGACGTGGCGCTGCTGAAGATTCCCGGGAGCCCCGACCTGCCGGAGGCGCCGCTCGGCAACTCCGACGAGCTGCGGGTGGGCGAGTGGGTGTGCGCGATCGGCAACCCGCTGGGCTACGTGCACTCGGTGACTGTCGGCGTGGTCAGCTTCATCGGCCGCAAGCTGTTCGACGCCAGCCTGGACGACTACATCCAGACCGACGCGGCGATCAATTTCGGCAACAGCGGCGGGCCGCTGATCAACGCCCGCGGCGAGGTCATCGGCATCAACTCGGCGATCAGCTCGCGCGCCAGCAACATCGGCTTCGCGGTCCCGATCAACCAGGCGGTCGCGATTCTGCCGCAGCTCAAGGCCAGGGGGCGGGTCTCGCGAGGCTTCATGGGGGTACTGCTGACCGACGTCACCCCGGCCCTGCAGCGATCGCTGGGGCTGGCGACGCCGCGCGGCGCGCTGGTGCAGGACGTCACTGCGGGCTCCCCGGCGGAGCGGGCCGGGCTGCACGTTTACGACGTGATTCTCGACGTCGAGGGGCTCGAGGTCTCGAGCAACGAAGAACTGATTCGTAACATCTCCGCTCGCCAGCCCGGCACGGTGGCGCGGCTGGGCGTGGCGCGGGACGCGCGGCGGATGACCCTCCCGGTCAAGCTCGCCGAACGGCCGGTGCGAGACGGTGGCGACGGCGCCGACGCGCTTGCCGGCGCCGTGCCGCGGCCCGCGGAGCCGGTGCCCGACCTGCCGCTCGGCCTCGCGGTCCGGGAGCTCGATCGCGCGTTCGCCAGCCGGCTGGCGGTGCCGGAGGGGGTCGCCGGCGTGGTCGTGTCCCGCGTCGATCCGACCGGCACCGCGTTTTCGGCGTCGGTGCGGCGCGGTTTCGTGATCATGGAGATCAACCGCAAGCCGGTACGCTCGGTCGCCGACTACCAGCGGATCCTGGCGGCCGCGCATCCCGGCGATGCGCTGACGCTTTTCTGTTTCGACCCGACGCTGGCGCAGCGCGCGCTGGTCACGGTCACCATGGAATGACCCCTCCGGCGCCAGCTCTCATGAAATCACGCATTCTGATCATCGACGACGAGGCGGAGATCCGGAAGTCGCTCCGGATGATCCTCGAATACGAGGGCTACGACGTCATCGAGGCCTCGAGCGGCGCCGACGGGCTGGCGATGGCCGAGCGCGAGGCCCCCGATCTGGTCTTTCTCGACGTCAAGATGCCGGGGATGGACGGCCTCGAAGTGCTGCAGCGGCTGCAGACGCTGCGGGAGACGCTGCCGGTGGTGGTGATCTCTGGCCATGCCAGCAAGGAAGAAGTCGCCAGCTCGATCAAGCGCGGGGCGCTCGATTTCATCGAGAAGCCGCTCGGCAGCGACCGGGTGCTGGTCACGGTCAAGAACGCGCTCGAGCACGAGCGCCTGCGCGACGAGAACACCTCGCTCAAGCGCGCCGTCGAAGTCCGCCACCAGATGGTCGGCGAGTCGGGCACGCTGCGGCAGGTGTGGGAGGCGATCAAGCGCGCCGCCCCGACCAACGCCACGGTGCTGATTCTCGGGGAGAGCGGATCCGGCAAGGAACTGGTGGCGCGGTCGATCCACCGCAACAGCCTGCGCAGCCGCGAGCGCTTCGTGCAGGTCAACTGCGCGGCGATCCCCGAGGAGCTGATCGAATCTGAGCTGTTCGGCCACGAGAAGGGCTCGTTCACCGGCGCCACCGAGAAGCAGATCGGCAAGTTCGAGCAGGCCGACCGCGGCACCATCTTCCTCGACGAAGTCGGCGACATGAGCCCCAAGACGCAGGCCAAGGTGCTGCGGGTGCTGCAGGAGGGGGAGGTCGAGCGGCTGGGGTCGGCGCGCACCATCAAGGTGGACGTCCGGGTCATCGCCGCCACCAACAAGGATCTCGAGCAGGAAATCGAGAAGGGGACGTTCCGCGAGGATCTGTATTTCCGGCTGAGCGTCATCCCCATCCGGGTGCCGCCGCTGCGCGACCGGCGGGACGACATTCCGGCGCTGGTGCGGCATTTCGGCGATTTGTTCAGCCGCGACAACAACCGGCGGCCGCAGCGGTTCACCGCCGCGGCGCTGGAGTTCCTGCAGCGGGCGCGCTGGAAGGGGAACGTCCGCGAGCTCAAGAACACCGTCGAGCGCCTGATCATCATGACCCCCGGCGAGGTCATCGACGCCGACGACCTCCGCGACATCGTCCGGCCCGACGCCCGGCCGGGCGCAGGCGAGGGGGAGCGCGAGCGGCCGGGGACGCTGCGCGAGTTCAAGGAGTCGGCGGAGCGGACCTTTCTCGTTGGCAAGCTGCGCGAGAACAACTGGAACATCTCGAAGACCGCGGAAGTGATCGGCACGCCGCGGAGCAATCTCTACAAGAAGCTCGAACAGTACGGCATTTCGCAGGAGAATGACGGGGGGTAGGGAAGGCTGTCAGCCGTCAGCTGAGAGCTGAAACGCGGGAATCCTGTCAGCGTGTGTGTTCCCGCCGCAGCAGGCCAGACGATCGCCCGCCATGGTGTCTTCGGATGCCGAGGCGAGAGGAAAGTCCGAACTCCAAAGGGCAGTGCGCCGGGTAACGCCCGGTCAGGGCAACCTGAAGGAAAGTGGCACAGAAAATATACCGCCACGCCGGATCCCGCAAGGGAGACGGCAGGTAAGGGTGAAAAGGTGCGGTAAGAGCGCACCGCGCCGGTGGCAACATCGGTGGCAGGCAAAACCCCGCACGGAGCAAGGCCAAATAGGGAAGCGTT